>NZ_CP174605.1:1707500-2007500 GCF_051016085.1 Formosa bonchosmolovskayae | reverse complement strand
TTTCCTCCTCGTGGTCCACCTTTTCCTTGCTTCTTAGACAATCCAACAAGCGGAGAAAGCTCTCTTTTACCATATACTTCACCCTTCATGATCCATACTTTAACACCTAATCTACCATAAGTAGTATGTGCCTCAACTAAAGCATAATCAATATCAGCTCTAAATGTAGATAAAGGAATACGACCATCTTTGTAATGCTCTGAACGTGCCATCTCTGCCCCGTTTAAACGACCACTAATTTGGATCTTAATTCCTTCTGCATTCATACGCATTGTAGCAGCGATAGCCATTTTGATTGCACGTCTGTAAGAGATTCTGTTCTCAATTTGACGAGCGATGCTTGACCCTACTAAAAATGCATCAAGTTCTGGTCTTTTGATTTCAAATATGTTTATTTGAACTTCTTTACCAGTAATTTTCTTAAGTTCTTCTTTTAACTTGTCTACTTCTTGGCCACCTTTCCCAATAATAATACCAGGTCTTGCAGTAGTTATAGTAACGGTTACAAGTTTAAGAGTTCTTTCGATAATTACTCTTGATATACTCGCTTTAGATAGACGTGCATGAACGTACTTTCTGATCTTATCGTCTTCGGCTAATTTGTCGCCATAATCGTTTCCTCCGTACCAGTTAGATTCCCATCCTCTGATAATTCCTAAGCGATTTCCGATTGGATTTGTTTTTTGTCCCATACCTCTATTAAGCTTGTATATTATTGTTAGCTCCAACCACGATAGTTACGTGGTTAGAACGCTTTCTAATTCTGTGTGCGCGACCTTGAGGAGCTGGACGTAATCTTTTTAACATAGATCCGCCATCTACTCTAATCTCTTTTACTATCAATTCAGCATCTTCGATACTTGCATCTTCGTTTTTAGATTGCCAGTTTGCAATTGCAGACAATAACAATTTCTCTAAACGATTTGAAGCTTCTTTCGAGCTAAATTTCAAAATATTAAGCGCTTTTTCTACCTTTTCACCTCTTACTAAATCGGCTACTAAGCGCATTTTTCTTGGTGACGTAGGACAGTTATTAAGTTTAGCAAAAGCAACTTGCTTTTTATCTTCCTTAATAGCGTCTGCCATCTGTTTTTTACGACTTCCCATAGCTTACTTTTTACCTTTGTTTTTAGCACCTGCGTGACCTCTAAAAGATCGTGTTGGTGAAAATTCTCCTAATTTATGTCCTACCATGTTTTCAGTAACAAATACAGGAACAAATTGACGTCCGTTGTGTACTGCGATAGTTTGTCCAACGAAATCTGGAGTAATCATTGAGGCTCTAGACCATGTTTTGATTACTGTTTTCTTTCCGCCGTCAACATTTTCTTGGACTCTCTTATCAAGTTTATAATGAACGTAAGGTCCTTTTTTTAATGATCTTGCCATGTCTTATTTCTTTCTACGTTCTACAATATACTTATTACTCGCTTTTGTTTTAGAACGGGTTCTAAATCCTTTAGCAGGTATACCATTTCTTGAACGAGGGTGACCTCCAGAAGATTTACCTTCACCACCTCCCATTGGGTGATCTACAGGGTTCATTACTACCGGTCTTGTACGAGGTCTTCTTCCTAACCATCTGCTTCTACCAGCTTTACCTGATACAAGTAATTGATGATCTGAGTTAGACACAACACCTATTGTAGCCATACAGTTAGCTAGAATTAATCTAGTTTCTCCTGATGGAAGTTTAATTGTTGCAAATTTACCATCTCTTGCCATTAATTGAGCAAAAGCACCAGCACTACGAGCCATAACAGCTCCTTGTCCTGGACGTAACTCTACACAAGAAATAATTGTTCCTAATGGAATTTGACTTAATGGCATTGCGTTACCAATTTCTGGTGCGATACCTTCTTGCCCAGATACAACTGTTTGACCAACTGTTAATCCGTTTTGTGCAATTATGTATGCTTTCTCACCATCTTGGTAATTTAATAATGCAATAAAAGCTGTTCTGTTTGGATCGTATTGAATTGATTTTACTTCAGCTGGAATTCCTGCTTTAGTTCTTTTAAAATCAATGATACGATACCTTTGTTTATGCCCACCACCAATATAGCGCATGGTCATTCTTCCTTGACTGTTTCTACCACCTGATCTTTTCTTCGGAGCTAATAAACTTTTCTCCGGCTTATCAGTAGAAATGGCGTCAAATCCATTTACTACTCTAAATCGCTGACCTGGTGTGATCGGTTTTAATTTTCTTACTGACATTTTTGTCTAATTACATGTTACTGTATAAATCAATCACTTCACCTTCCGCCAGTTGTACAAGTGCTTTTTTAACAGCATTTGTTTTACCATGTTGAATACCAGTTTTTGTAAACTTAGTACTTCTATCTGGACGGACATTTATTGTACGAACTTTTTCAACAGAAACGCCATAAGCAGCTTCCACTGCTTTTTTAATTTCTACCTTGTTCGCCTTTGTATTAACCATAAAGCTAAAACAGTTGTTTAATTCACTGTTTGTAGTCGCTTTTTCTGTTATTATAGGTTTAATTAAGATACTCATCGCTTCCTTATTTACTTAAATTCGATTCAATTCCTTCTAAAGAACTCTCTAAAAGAACTACTTTATTTGCGTTTAAAATCTTGTAAGTGCTTAATTCTGAGTTCAATAGAACTTCAGAGCCCTTTAAATTTCGTGATGACAAATATACATTATTATTTAACGCACCCAACACAAATAGAGATTTTTTATTCTGTAAGTCTAAAGCTTTCAATACACTAGTGAAATTTTTAGTCTTAGCTGAATCAAAATTTAAATCTTCTAATACAACAATTGCTTCTTCTGAAGCTTTAATTGTTAACGCTGATTTACGTGCTAAACGCTTAAGGTTTTTGTTAAGTTTGAAACTGTAGTTTCTAGGTCTTGGTCCGAACATACGTCCACCACCTTTAAAAACTCCAGACTTAATACTACCTGCTCTAGCAGTACCAGTTCCTTTTTGCTTTTTAATCTTACGTGTAGATCCAGAAATCTCAGCACGCTCTTTAGCTTTGTGAGTTCCTTGTCTTTGATTTGCTAAATATTGTTTAACATCCAAATACACAGCATGATTGTTAGGCTCTATAGCAAAAACTGAATCAGAAAGGTCTACCTTTCTTCCAGTTTCTTTTCCATTAATATCTAAAACTGCTACTTTCATTACTTCTCAATGATTACATAAGAGTTGTTATGACCAGGAACACATCCTTTAACCACAAGTAGATTCTTTTCAGCAACTACTTTTAAAACTCTTAAATTTTCAACTTTTACTCTATCAGTTCCCATTCTTCCTGCCATCTTCATACCCTTAAATACTCTTGCAGGATAAGATGCCGCTCCAATAGAACCCGGTGCTCTTAATCGGTTGTGTTGACCGTGAGTTGCTTGACCTACACCACCAAAACCGTGACGTTTAACAACCCCTTGAAAACCTTTACCTTTTGAAGTTCCAGCAATATCTACGAATTCACCTTCTATAAAGTGCTCTACAGTGATTGCATCACCTAATTTGTACTCCTCATCAAAACCTTTAAATTCAACGATTTTGCGTTTTACAGAAGTTCCTGCTTTTTTAGCGTGACCTAAGTCAGCTTTAGTAGCACTTTTTTCTGTCGCGTCATCGAAACCAAGTTGTAAGGCTTTATAACCATCAACTTCTTCAGTTCTGACTTGGGTAACGATACATGGCCCAGCTTCAATTACTGTACATGGAATGTTTTTTCCATTTTCATCGAAGATGCTGGTCATACCGATTTTTTTTCCAATTAACCCAGACATAATTATTAATTTATTTATTAGTATTATTTATAAAAAAATTCAGGGTCAAAACACGTTCAACCCTGAATGTATTTTTACCGTTTTTCCCTCGCTCGCAGCTTAGGACATGTTTTTGAAACTTATGTTTCTGTAAACTTTACTTGTGAAAGTGTTCTCTACTTAAACTTTGATCTCTACTTCTACTCCACTTGGTAATTCAAGTTTCATTAAAGCGTCAATAGTTTTAGAAGAAGAGCTATAAATATCAAGTAATCTCTTGTAAGAACTTAATTGAAATTGCTCTCTTGCCTTTTTATTAACGTGAGGAGAACGTAATACAGTGAAAATTTTCTTGTGTGTTGGTAATGGAATTGGTCCCGTTACAACTGCACCTGTACTTTTTACAGTTTTTACAATCTTATCAGCAGACTTATCTACTAAGTTATGATCGTAAGATTTTAGTTTTATTCTGATTTTTTGACTCATATTCTTAGTTTTAAGCGTCTGTACCTTTAGCTGCCTTAATGACTTCTTCCGATATGTTAGAAGGCGTTTCAGCATAGTGAGAGAATTCCATTGTAGATGTAGCACGACCTGAAGATAATGTTCTTAATGTTGTTACATAACCAAACATTTCTGATAATGGCACAGTAGCTTTCACAGTTTTTGCACCTGCTCTATCTCCCATGTCACTAACTTGACCTCTTCTTCTGTTTAAATCTCCAACAATGTCACCCATGTTTTCTTCAGGAGTAATCACCTCAAGTTTCATGATTGGTTCCATAATAACAGCTTTTGCTGCTTTTGCTGAATTTTTAAATCCTAATTTCGCTGCTAATTCGAATGATAATTGATCCGAATCCACATCATGATAAGATCCATCTTTCAATGTCACTTTCATAGAATCTACTTCGTATCCTGCTAATGGTCCATTAACCATAGCCATTTTAAATCCTTTTTCAATAGAAGGGATAAATTCTTTAGGAACGTTACCACCTTTAATTGTAGATATAAATTGTAATCCTACAACACCTTCATCTGCTGGTTCAACCGTAAATACGATATCAGCAAATTTACCACGACCACCAGATTGTTTTTTGTAAACTTCTCTATGATCTGCAGCTTGTGTAATAGCCTCTTTGTACTCAACTTGAGGTTGACCTTGATTTACTTCAACCTTAAACTCACGTTTTAAACGGTCTACAATAATATCTAAGTGTAACTCACCCATTCCAGAAATAATAGTCTGTCCTGAAGATTCGTCTGTACGAGCTGTAAATGTTGGATCTTCTTCTGCTAATTTAGCTAAAGCCATACCCATTTTATCTACATCTGCTTTAGTTTTAGGCTCAACCGCGATACCAATTACCGGATCAGGGAAGTCCATAGATTCTAAAACGATAGGATGCTTTTCATCAGACATAGTATCACCAGTCTTAATGTCTTTAAATCCTACTGCTGCTCCAATATCTCCTGCTTCGATAAAATCGATAGCATTTTGTTTGTTAGCATGCATTTGGTAGATACGAGAAATACGTTCTTTTTTACCTGAACGGTTGTTAAGAATGTAAGATCCTGCATCTAAACGTCCTGAATATGCACGGAAGAATGCTAAACGTCCTACGAAAGGATCGGTAGCAATTTTGAAAGCTAAAGCTGCGAAAGGTTCTTTTACATCTGGCCTACGTCTTTCTTCTTTATCTGTATCAGGGTTAGTTCCTATTACACTTTCTCTATCCATTGGAGAAGGTAAATAACGACAAACTGCATCTAATAAGAATTGTACACCTTTATTTTTGAATGAAGAACCACAAACCATAGGAATGATAGCCATATCCATTACAGCAGCTCTAAGTGCAGCATGCACTTCTTCTTCTGTAATAGAATCTTCATCTTCCATGAATTTTTCTAATAAGTTCTCATCGTAACCAGCTACTTCTTCGATTAATAAAGCACGGTATTGACGTACTTCATCTTTCATATCTTCTGGAATGTCTACAACATCGAAAGTCGCTCCGAAGTTTTCGTCATGCCATACAATAGCTCTGTTCTTAACTAAATCTACAACACCTTTAAAATCTCCTTCTTCACCAATGTTTAAAACGATTGGCACTGCGTTAGATTTTAACATGTCTTTTACTTGCTGACAAACACCTAAAAAGTTAGATCCCTGACGGTCCATTTTATTAACGAAACCAATACGAGGCACTTTATAGTTATCTGCAAGTCTCCAGTTAGTTTCAGATTGAGGCTCAACACCATCAACCGCACTAAATAAGAATACTAAACCATCTAATACACGTAATGAACGATTTACTTCAACAGTAAAATCTACGTGACCAGGAGTGTCAATAATATTAAAATGGTAACCTTGAGCTTCAGCTGTAGGCTCTCCATTCTCTTTAGGAAATACCCATTCGCAAGTTGTAGCTGCAGAAGTAATTGTAATACCTCTTTCTGCTTCTTGCTCCATCCAGTCCATTGTAGAAGCACCATCGTGTACTTCTCCAATTTTGTGTGATACTCCCGTATAAAAAAGAATACGCTCTGTTGTTGTTGTTTTACCAGCATCAATATGAGCAGCAATTCCTATATTTCTTGTTAATCTTAAATCTCTTGCCATTTTATTTAGAATCTAAAGTGTGAGAATGCTTTATTTGCTTCTGCCATTTTATGAGTATCAACTCTTTTCTTAACAGCCGCACCTTCTTCTTTAGCCGCAGCTAAAATCTCTGATGCTAAACGTTGTGCCATAGATTTTTCGTTTCTTTTACGTGAATAGCTAATTAGCCATTTCATTGCAGTTGAAACTTTTCTGTCTGGACGAATTTGCATTGGAATTTGAAATGTTGCTCCACCTACTCTACGACTACGTACTTCTACGTGAGGCATAACATTAGATAACGCTTCTTTCCACAACTCTAAAGCTGTTTTTTCTTCGTCTGTTTTTTTTGAGTCTACAATGTCAATTGCATCGTAAAATACCTTAAAAGCTACCGATTTCTTACCATCCCACATCATCATGTTAACGAATCTAGTTACTAACTGATCGTTAAAACGTGGATCTGGTAAAAGCGGTCTCTTTTTTGCTGCTCTTTTTCTCATGTCTTTTCTTTAAAAGATTTTAATTACTTCTTAGGGCGTTTTGCACCGTACTTAGATCTACGTTGTGTTCTACCTGCAACACCTGCTGTGTCTAAGGCACCACGAACGATGTGATATCTAACTCCTGGCAAATCTTTTACCCTTCCACCTCTAACCAATACTATCGAGTGCTCCTGTAAATTGTGACCTTCACCAGGGATATAAGCGTTCACTTCATTACCGTTAGTTAATCTAACCCTTGCTACTTTACGCATTGCAGAGTTAGGTTTCTTAGGTGTAGTAGTGTAAACACGCGTACAAACCCCTCGTCTTTGAGGACACGAATCTAAAGCAGCCGATTTACTCTTCTTGGTTATTTTGGCTCTTCCTTTTCGTACTAATTGTGAAATTGTTGGCATATTTTTCTATAAAATTTATAAAATACCTCTTCTTAGAGGGGTGCAAATGTAAGTATTTATTTTTATTTTTCAAACCCTAATCAATTAATTTTCAATAGAATTTAACTTTTATTCAGATCCACATATAAATCCTATACTTTTTCCGTTAGTTTTACAATTCTAAAGGATAATCGTAAAGTGAAACCCAAAATTATTTTATTTAGCTTACTGCTTGTTATTTCGGCTCAGTTACTTGGTCAGAATTTAATGCTAAAACTTCATAGTAACAGCCCTGAAGAATCTCAAAGTATTGATACACTTTCATATATTAATACGCATACAAATTATAATAGTGTTACATCCGAAATACAAAACCTATCTACATTATTTAATAATGAAGGCTATTTTGATCATAAAATTACAGATCTTAGAAAAACAAACGACTCCCTATTCGAAGCTAACATATCTCTTAACAAAAAATACACCTACATATATATAAAGTATACCAATATTCCTCCTTCCCTATTTAAAGCTATCGGATTAGAAACTAATCCTAAATTCGTTTCGCTTACTATTAAAGAAACGAAGCGATCACTGAATGTATTGAATTTAAAATTGTCCGAACAAGGTTTACCGTTCTCAACCCTTCAACTTACAAATATACGTGTGGAGAACGACAGTGTAA
This sequence comes from Formosa bonchosmolovskayae, assembly GCF_051016085.1. Taxonomy (GTDB): domain Bacteria; phylum Bacteroidota; class Bacteroidia; order Flavobacteriales; family Flavobacteriaceae; genus Formosa. Next base: position 1,999,579 of record NZ_CP174605.1, on the reverse strand, counting down.
AAGCAGATTTAAAATCTTCTAAAAAAGAACCACCACGACGCATAGATAAAATCATAGTAAAGGGATACGAAAAATTTCCAAAAAAGTTTATTAAACATTACGCCAGAATTAAAACTGGGGATATTTTTAATATGGAAACAATAAAAAAGAAAACCAACACCCTTAACAAATTACCCTTCGCAAATTTAATTCGAGATACAGAAGTACTTTTCACAAACGATTCCACAGTACTATATTTATATGTAGAAAAACAGAAAAGTAATAATTTTGATGGGTATTTAGGATTTACTACAAACGAAAACACCAATAAGTTAGAGTTTAGTGGTTATCTAAACATGACATTGAGAAACAATTTAAATTACGGAGAATCTATAAATTTATTATATCGCAGTGACGAAAATGAACAAAAAACATTCAATATAAATGTGGACGCACCATATATATTTAAATCGCCTATAGGAGCAAATGTAGAATTAAACATTTTTAAAAAAGACTCTTCCTTCACCACCATCGATCAGTCCTTAGATTTATACTATCAATTTAAAACAGAACACACCACATACCTCGGAATAACATCTTCCCAATCTAACAATTTACTTCAACACCCCACATCTACCTCAATAGACGATTACAATTCCACATTTTATCAAACAAAATATAATTTCACTAGAACTGATGAAACTAACATCTTGTTTCCGGTAAAATCGGTCGCCGACATTCATTTGGGTATTGGAAATAGAACCTATCAATCTACAAAAGAGAACCAATTTCAGTACAATTTGGCTGTGTCCAATATTTTCTATTTAAACCACAAAAACAGCATTTATTCCAGAGTTGTTGTTAACGCATTACAATCTGACACCTATTTAGAAAATGAATTATTACGTTTTGGAGGCATTAATTCTATTCGTGGTTTCGAGGAAAACAGTTTAGTCGCGAGTTTTTATAGTGTATTTAATTTAGAATACAGATTACAATTAAGTCCGACTATATTTATAAATAGTATTACAGATTTCTCCTATTTCGAAAATCAAATGGTAGATCAGAAAGAAAAACTTATTGCCTTAGGTATTGGTTTCGCGATACTCACCAAAGCTGGTTTATTAAAAATGAATTATGCCAACGGTAAAACTGAAAATTCGCCTTTCAACATAAGTGATTCTAAAGTACACTTAAGCATCACCTCTTATTTTTAAAATCTACCACTTCGTTTAAGTCAAAAAATTGTGACCAACTTCAATCACACTTCAGTTTAAATTAGCGTACCCAATTAAAAAGTGTCAACCACGAAAATAATTAATTAGAGTAAGTTAATTCATTTTAAAAAGCAGAAAATTGCATTCCGGATATACACGAAACTTGCACTTTTAACATTAAAATAGAACAATCTCAAATTTTTGGAAACAAAAAAAATCCTTGAAAAAACCATTAAATTAACGTTGTATTTACAATTTATTAATCTTAAACCATTGTCTTAAAATTAGGAATTTTCCCACAAGCAATATAAAAATAATTTAGGTTGAACCGCAAATATCAAGCAACTACCCCGATTTTACAGTATTATTAATAGGATCGCCCTTAAAAACATATTATGCCAATGTAAAAACAAAATATTAACATTATAATATGAGTAACGCAAAAAAGTATGCAACGAACCGAACATTTTATTGACAATACTGTCTATTATTCGCTTTTAAATCAGACTTCTTCGAATATTTTAATATAAAAATATTGTTTTATTAACTTATTATTATGATTTTTGGCTCAGACTAATTCAAATAAAATAAACATGAAAACAAAGTTTAGTGGAATTCTAACGCTATTTCTAGCGTTCGTTGTGCAGTTTGCTTTTGCACAAGAAAAAACAATTTCAGGGACAATTTCGGATGAGACCGGATTACCTCTCCCTGGAGTTAACATTATAATTTCAGGTACTTCTCAAGGTACTCAATCTAACTTCGATGGAGAATATACATTAACTGCGGCAAGCGGAGATGCCTTATCTTTTTCATTTATTGGTTACAAAACAAAAAGTGTAACTGTAGCTTCATCTAATACAATTAACGTTGTTTTACAAGAAGATTTAGCAGAGTTAGACGAAGTAGTAGTAACAGCTCTTGGTATCAAGAAGGATGAAAAAGCGATTGGATATGCTTCTCAGCAAGTAAAATCTGACGCAATTTCTAATGTACCTACTACAAACGTAGTGAATTCATTATCTGGTAAAATTGCCGGTGTTAATATTACACAATCATCTGGAGATGTAGGTGCATCTTCACGTATTACTATTCGTGGTATTTCATCTATTTACGGAAACTCTCAACCTTTAATAGTTCTTGATGGTGCCGTAATAGACAACAATACTTACACTGGATCTAGTGCAGGAACAGATGTTCCAAACGGATTAGCAGATATTAACCCTCAAGACATCGAGTCTGTAAACGTATTAAAAGGTGGTGCTGCAACTGCTTTATACGGGATGAGAGGAACAAACGGAGTTCTTGTTATTACAACAAAATCTGGTAAAAACAACAAATCTTTAGGTGTAGAAATTAACAGTTCTGTTAGTTTTTCAAATGCTTATGTATTTCCAGACTACCAAAACTCTTACGGTCAAGGGTATAGCCCAAACTACTTCGAGTATATAGATGGTAACAGTGGTGATGGTGGAATCGACGAAAGTTGGGGACCTGCTTTAGATGCTGGTTACGACTTTATTCAATACCAATCATATATCGACAATCCAGACAATCCTCAAGCATTACCATGGGTATCTAACCCTAACAGTGTTGAAGATGATTTCTATAGTACTGGTATTACAACAGACAATACAGTATCTTTTTCAGGAGGAACAGATACTTCATCTTACCGTTTGTCTTTAGGATTAGTAGACTCAAAAGGTATTATTTACAATACAGATCTTAAGAAATACAACATTTCTGGAAACGTAAACTATGACTTAGGAGAAAAATGGACAGATGGTTTTAGTGCTAGATTTATCCAATCTTCTTCAGATCAAAGAAACGCTGTTGGTTATGGAGATCCAGACAACCAAGTAGGTCAATTAGTATGGAGTGCAAGACAAGTAGACTTCGGAGCTCTTAGAGACTGGGAAAACTTACCTTTAGTAGATATTGCAGGTGATGGAATTACAACGCCTTTAAACTGGAATACAGCTTACAATAACAACCCATACTGGGCTTTAGATAATAACTTACACCCATGGACACGTAACAGATGGATTGGTACTGCAAACTTAGGTTACCAAATTTCTGATAAGTTATCGCTTAACATGAGTACTGGTATTGACTACTTTGATGACTCAAGAGAAACAATGAGAAATTTCGGAACTGTAGATAACAGAAACGGATATTACTCTCTTACAAAAAGAAACCGTTACGAAATAAACAGCCAAGCGATTCTTTCTTACGACGATAGTTTTGGATCTGACGACCAATTTGGAGTAGCAGTTAGCGCCGGTGGACAAATGATGACTAACGAGTACACAGCTTTCCAAGGAATAGCAGAAAACTTAGTATTAGATGGTTTATTTAACTTATCTAACTCTTCAGGAGCACCAATATTAACAGACGATAGTAGTGATTATAAAATCAACAGTTTATTTGCTACAGGTCAATTAAGTTACAAGAATTTCTTATTCTTAGATGCAACAGTACGTAATGACTGGGCTAGTGTTTTACCATCTAAAAACAATAGTATTTTATACCCATCTGCATCTTTAAGTGCGGTAGTTAGCGATATGCTAAACATGAAATCTGATGTAGTAAGTTTTATAAAATTAAGAGCTTCATGGGCAGAGACAGGTAGTGCTGGACCATTAGTACCTTACAGTGTTACACCAACTTACTCATTATCTGCATACCCATTAAACGGTAGTACTCCAACTGCGATTTACCCAAATACACAGTGGAATCCAGATATTACTGCTCAAACTGAAACTGCTACAGAATTTGGTTTAGATGCACGTTTCTTTGCTAATAGATTACGTGTAGATTTTACATACTACGACAAGTTAAACGAAGATGTAATTATGCCACTACAAGTGTCTGCTGCTTCTGGATTTACAAGTGTATGGAAAAACGCGGCTACAGTAGCTAACAAAGGTATCGAATTGGTATTAGGTGTAGACTTAATTAGAAGCCAAGGCGATGGATTTAACTTAGGTATAGATGTAAACTTCGCTAAGAACGAAAACGAAGTAAGCGACGTAGAAGGAGAAGGTGTAATTAACTTAGACTACGGTAGTTTATGGAATGTTAATACACAAGCTAGAAACGGTGAAGCTATTGGAGCAATCTGGGGACCATCTTTTGCACGTACTCCTAATGGAGAAATCTTATACGAAAACGGATTACCTGTAATTGGAGAGAATAAAGTATTAGGAAACTCTCAAGCTGACTGGGTTGGAGGTTTAGCAATAAACGCATCTTGGAAAGGATTTACTTTCAGAACATTATTCGATGTTAAAGAAGGTGGAGATGTGTACTCTCAAACAAATACTTGGGGTATGTTATCAGGAGTACTTGAAGAAACTCTTGTAGGTAGAGAAACTGGAGTTATTGGTTCTGGAGAAATGGCAGACGGTAATGGTGGTTACGTAGCAAACAACGTAGTTGTAGGTGCTCAAAACTACTACTCTGCAGCTTATAACCAAAACCTTGCAGAATCATCTGTATACGATGCTTCATTTGTGAAATGGAGAGAGCTTTCAATTTCTTACTCAATCCCAAGCAAATATTTTGTAAACACAGGATTACAAGCTATCAACTTTGGAATAAATGCTAGAAACTTAGCTATTTTATCTAAAAATGCTCCACATATTGACCCAGAAACTGCATTCGGTGTAAGCACTGGTCAACAAGGTTTAGAATACGCTCAAACGCCTTCTACACGTACAATTGGTGTAAACCTTAATGTTAAATTTTAATTGAAATGAAAATGAAAAATATATTTAAATCATGGTCTTTAATTGCCATTACAGGTTTGCTAGTTTTCACTACTTCTTGTGACAATGACTTTGAAGAAACCAATACAGATCCTAATAACCCTACCGAAATCACTGAAGATTTACAATTAGGGTACATAGAAAGAACTTTAGTTAACGAAGTTCACAATTATTTTCTTGCAGGTGAAGCGGCTTCAGACTGGACACAACACATATCTAAAACGCAATATAACGATGCAGATAGATACTACCCAAGACTTGGTTCTATAAACAATTTCTGGACTGTGCTTTACGGTTCTGTTATTGCAGATGCTGTAGAAATGGAAAGATTAGCAGCAGAAGCAGATAACCAAGCTGTTCAAGGTACTGCTTTAGTACTACAAGCTATGGCTTACCAATATTTAACAGATAATTTCGGAAACATCCCAATGTCTGAGGCAAATAAAGGTAACGAAGGAATTTACAATCCTGCTTACGATACTCAAGAAGAAGTATACAAAGGTATATTTACATTGTTAGATGAAGCTATCGCGCATTTCGAATCAGGTGCTGGATCTATAACAGCGTCTCAAGATTTAATCTACGGTGGTGATGTTTCTAAATGGCTTAAATTTGCTACTACTGTTAAATTTAGAGCAATGATGCGTATTTCTGATACTTCTTTATTCGATGCTGCTGAATTACAAACTTTAGTTAATTCTGGAAATTTGATAACATCTAACGATGATGAAGCTTTTATCTCATTAGAAACAATTGCCTTACCAAACGCGAATCCATTTTACGATATCGTATTAACAGGTAGACAAGGAGAATGGGGAATGGGTAAACCATTAGTAGATTATATGTTAGCTGAGGGAGATCCTAGATTAGCAGTTTACGCTAATGACGTAGACGGTGCATATATAGGAAAACCAGCAGGTTTCCTTAATCCTAGTACAGAAGGATATGGTCCTGGAACTATTTCTCAAATAGGAGACGCATACTTAGCTGCAGATGCACCTTTATACTTTGTAAGTGCTTCTCAAATAAATCTTTTATTAGCAGAAGCTTCTGTTAAGAATTACATTAACGGAGATGCAGCAGCTTACTTTAATGCTGGTGTAGATGCTTCATTAGTGCAAAATGGATTAGCTCCAGGTAGCTATTCTGCTCCTTATACTGGATACAACTCTATAGCACAACAATTATGGGTTTCTACATTCATGCAAGGTTACGAAACATGGGCAGAATGGAAAAGATCTGACATACCAGCAGATTTACCATTAGCCGTAGATCCACAACCAGGAGTAAACAGTATTCCTACAAGATTTACATATCCAAACGACGAAGTATCTTTAAATGCTTCAAATGTAGATGCAGCGGTTGCCGATCAAGGTCCAGACGCATTAACAACAAAAGTTTGGTGGGATATTAACTAATAAAAATGAGAAAAATGAAAAACATAAAATATTTACTGTTATTAGCTACAATTGTAACAGTATTCTTCGGTTGTGAGTCTGACGAACAAGCTGAAGTATTAGAAGGTCTTGAAACCGCAGGTTTAATTATTGACGCATCGGCTACACCAAGTAGTTCTATTCTTGGAAATCCTGATGGTTCTGTAGCATTAGAAGATGCTACTGTAGAAATCGTTAGTGTATATTTCGATATGACTATAGAACTTAAATCTGGAAATTTAGACGACATTGAAAAATTAGAAATATTAAGATCTTTCAATGGAGGAGAAGAAACCGTAGCAGCAACTACTGAAACATTAAGTTACAATTTTGTAATTAATGACTTAGAAAGTTTATTAGATGGATCTGGCTTAGTTGCAGACGATTTAAGAATTGGTGATACATTTACATTCCGTACTAAAATAACTAAAACAGATGGTGAAGTATTATACTTCAGTTCATCATTAGGAACTGTGAATTTAGTTGTAAACTGTTCTTCTGACTTAGCAGGAAGTTATACTGTTAACTACGAAACTCCAGGTGTTCATGTTGTAACAGAAGTTTCTCCAGGTGTATACGCTATAGATAGTATGTTAGGATGGCCGGGAGCTGGTTATACAGTTATGTTTACTGATACTTGTGGACAATTAGCACTAATCGATGACTGGCAATATAGTAACCCTATTTCAGGAGAAGGTTATGTAGATGCAGACGGAAACTTAGTTTGGGAAAAAATGACAGTAGACGGTGTTTACACAGATTCACCTTATACTATGTTTAAAAATTAATAAAAAAGTTGATAATGAAAAATATATATAAAACATTATGTCTATTAACTTTATCTAGTTTTGTGTTCACTGCGTGTGACGATAACGATGATAATACGGGGGAATCTTCGATAGACTATACAAAAATTAACGCTACAGTTTCTACATCTCAATCTAGTTACGAAATTAGTGAAATAGATGCTTATTTAGCTGAAGACGGATTATCGATTCCTTTCACTGTAACTTTAGCAGAGCCATCTACAGCAGATGCTGTAATAGACTTAGCACAAACAGGAGGAACAGCAGATGCTGACGATTTCCATGTTTCAAGTGTAACTGTACCTGCTGGATCAACAACAGCAACTGGAGCAATTTTCATTGATGCTAATGATTATGAAGAAGGTGATGAAACACTTGTTATATCTGCAACATCAAGAGCTAATTTTAATTTAGCAGATTTTTCTGTAGAAATTAATATTGTCGATGATTACGTTTCGCAAATTCTAGACTTAACTTTATCTTGGGAAGGAACTTATGTTTACACTCCAGATGGATTTAATGCAGAAGTAACTGTAGATTTCTGTGATATCGATGTTGATATCGCATACGTATACTTCGGTTCAGTGTACAACCTTGGAGGAGGTGCCACAGGTGACTGCCCTGAGCACTCTGCTTACGAAGCAGGAGGTTATGGATTACCTGACGGAGAATGGACTATCTTAGCTGATATTTATGAAAATAATGACGCTAACCTTTTCCTAGACGAGCCAATTCCTTTAACTCTTGACTGGAGCGTAGCTAATCAAGGTTCTGGTACAATTACAGTAGATGGATTATTATTATCTACTCAAGCTGGTACTCAGATTCCTGTAGCAACTGTAATCGTTAGTGAAGGTGGAACAAATATTGTTGTAACGCCATACGAATAATTTTTCGATAGCATTTTATAATTTTAAAAACCACCTCTTACGAGGTGGTTTTTTTATTACCAACTTTTATTTACCTATTCATAAATTATTGTACTTTTGAACCATGGAAAAAGAAACTCAAATTTTTGGTATTCGTGCTGTTATAGAAGCTATTCAAGCTGGAGAAAATATAGATAAAGTTTTTGTTCAAAAAGGACTTAAAGGAGAATTGTCTCAAGAACTAGAAAGTGTCTTACGAAAACAAAGAATTAACTTTTCTTATGTTCCTATAGAAAAATTAAACAAACTAAGCTCTAAAAACCATCAAGGTGTTGTTGCGCAAATTGCGCCCATTACATTTTGGGATATCGAAGAGCTAGTTACTAAAGTAACCGAATCTGGGAAGACTCCCCTATTTCTTTTATTAGACCAATTAAGCGATGTGCGTAATTTTGGTGCTATTATTCGTACTGCAGAATGTACAGGAGTCGATGGTATAATTATTCAGAAAAAAGGTGGTGCTCCTGTAAATGGAGATACTATAAAAACAAGTGCTGGGGCCGTTTTTAAAATGCCTATTTGTAAAGTAGATCATATTAAAGATGCCATGTTTTATATGCAAGCATCAGGTATAAAAGTAATTGCTGCTACTGAAAAAACCGATGATGTTTTATACGATGTATCGTTTACCGAACCTTGTGCTATAATTATGGGATCTGAAGGAAAGGGAATAAATCCTTCTGTATTAAAGCTTGTAGATGCTAAAGCTAAGCTACCTATCCTAGGCGAGATTGAATCTTTAAATGTATCTGTGGCTTGTGGAGCATTTTTATACGAAGCCGTACGACAAAGGCGTTAATATTACTCGTTACAATTTATAATAATATATACCGCTTTGCTACTCATAAAAAGTAATAAAGCGGTATTTTAGTTATTAAACTTCCTATAACACAAAAACACCATTTTACGCTTAGACTATTTTAACATTAAGATTAGGTAAAAATCTCGTCTATTACATATGCTACAGCCTATTAAATAGTGCATAAATTAACTACACATGTGCGAAAAAAAGAACGTGCTCCAATATGTACCATTTTAAGCTATAATTCATCAAAAAACTCAACGTAAATCGTCACCATTGACATGTTCGTACGAAAAAAGGGACAAATGTGTCAGAATATAAGCCCTAAACTAGTAAAAACAAGCAAACCCTAGTTATAGCGTAGGGTTAAAAGCTTATCAAGTTCCGAAATTCCAGAACATATTATCATGTTTTTCATTAAAAACCATTAAAATATTTAAGATTTAACAATAAATCTGCTTTAGCCAATTTTTTAATAAAGAATTATTGTTTTATTAACTTTAAATAATGATTTTGCGCCCGACTAATTCAAATAAAATAAATATGAAAACAAAATTTAGCGGAATTCTTACGCTATTTCTAGCATTTGTTGTGCAACTTACTTTCGCTCAGCAAAAAACAGTTTCAGGTACTGTTACAGGTAACGACGGTTTGCCTTTACCAGGAACAACAGTTTCGGTTGTGGGAACAACCTCTGGTACATCAACAGATTTTGATGGTAACTTCAGCATTGAAGCAAATGTAGGCAGCAAGCTTAAATTTAGCTTTATTGGCTTTATCTCTAAAGAGGTTACAATTGGTTCTTCAAACACATTAAATGTTACCTTAGAAGAAGACGCCACATCTCTTGACGAGGTTGTAGTTGTTGCCTTTGGTACCACTACAAAAGAAGCATTTACTGGTTCTGCTGGTGTTGTTAGCTCAAAAGACTTAGAATTAAGACCATTAACTTCACCTATTTCTGCAATAGAAGGTAATGTATCTGGTGTACAATTCATATCTTCTTCAGGACAACCAGGATCTTCTCCTGAGATTGTTATTAGAGGTGTGGGTACTTTAAACGGGGACACAGATCCTCTTTTTATTGTAGATGGTATTGCATTCGAAGGTGGTTTAGGGACTTTAAACCAAGACGATATTGAATCTATGACTGTACTTAAAGATGCAGCTTCAACATCATTGTACGGTTCACGTGCAGCCAACGGTGTTGTTATAATTACAACTAAAAAAGGAAAAAAAGGTACTGGCGTTACAGTAAATGTAACTAGTCAATATGGAGTAGTAACTAAGGCAATCAATGAATACGACGCTGTTTCTCCAGGAGAATACTATGAGCTAATGTGGCAATCATACAAAAACTCTTTAGGAGGTGATGCAGACGCGGCTGCAGAGGCTTCTTCATCTATATTTAATCGTTTAGGACGTAACCCGTTTAATGTTGCAAACGATCAAATCGTTGACGTTAATGGAAACCTAAACCCTAATGCCCAAGTTATAGCAGAAGATTTAGACTGGTATGATGCATTAGAAAGAACAGGATCAAGATCTAGTAATTCTATAAATGTATCTGGTGGTGGAGAAAAACACACTATCTTTTTATCTGTTTCTAATTTAGATGAAAAAGGTTATGTTATAGAAAGTGATTACAAAAGAGTAACTAGCCGTTTAAGTGGTAGTTTCGATGCTACAGACTGGCTTTCTTTAGGTGGTAACGTAAACATTTCTAACGAAACACAACATGGTCCGCCTTCAAGAGATAATTCAACTGCAAACGTTTTTGGTTTTGCTAAAAATATGGGATCTATTTATTCTCCTTATTTGCTAGACCCAACAAGTGGTCAAATTTTAAGAGACGAAACAGGTGATATAATTTGGGATCGTGGTGAAAGTATTTCTTCATTAGGAATTCAATCTAGACCAACAAATGTAGGTCGTAACGCTCTTGAAGAAGCTATTTTAAACAACGAGCTTACAACTACAGATAATTATGGATATAGATTTAATGCAGACATTAAACCTTTAGATGGATTAAAACTTAGTTTAATTTACGGGCAAGATTATCAGGACGGAGTAAACCAAAGTTATGAAAATGCAGAAGTTGGAGATGGTGCACCTACAGCAAGGTTTGACGACAACAGATACCAAAGAACAACAGAAAACTTTAATCAGATTTTATCTTACGACAAATCTTTTGGTTTGCATAATTTAGATGTTATGGTAGGACATGAAAGTTTCAGCAGAAACTTTTCTCAAAACAGAGCTTTTAAAAGTACTCAAACAGTAACAGGAATTTATGAATTAGACAATTTCTCTGTAGTTTTAGATGCTTCTGGTAGTAGTACCGACTACAGACTAGAAGGTTATTTAGGTCGATTAAATTATAATTTCGATAATAAATATTACTTAAGTGCTTCTGTAAGAAGAGATGGATCTTCTGTTTTCACAAACAACAAGTGGGGTACTTTTTATTCTGTAGGTGGTTCTTGGAGAATTGATCAAGAAAATTTTATGGATAATGTATCTTTCATTAATAGTTTAAAACTAAGAGCGTCTTATGGAGAAGTTGGTAACGATCAATTAGGGAATTATTACATCTCTCAACCATTATATGCCATTTATTCTAATGCCGGAGAACCAGGTATTTTCTGGGATACAACAGGTAACGAAGACCTAGAATGGGAAACTTCAGAAAGTTATGACTTTGCTCTAGAATACGGTGTACTTAATAATCGTTTATCAGGTTCTTTTGAATATTACAAAAAGATATCTTCAGACTTGTTATACAATGTGCCAATTCCTGCATCTGAAGGTCAAATTGAAGCTCCAGATAACGTAGGTGACTTATACAACGAAGGATTTGAAATTAGTTTAAATGCAGCGATCATTCAATCAGATAAATTTAACTGGAACTTCGGAATACAAGCTTCTACACTTAAAAACGAAATTACTTCACTTCCTGATCCTTTTACTACAGGGTCTAAACGTTGGGAAGAAGGACGATCTAGATTCGATTTCTTTTTATACGATTATGCTGGCGTAGATGCTAGTAATGGAGATGCTTTATTCTACATGTATGAAGAAATAGACGGACAAGTTGGAATTCCTGTTTTAAATGAGAATGGTACTCATGCAACAACTAACGCTTGGGCAGATGCCGGTAAAGGTTACACAGGAGCAAGTGCTGTACCAGATTTAATTGGATCTATATCTAACTCTTTCTCTTATAAAAAAGTTGAACTTAGTGTATTATTATCTTACCAAATTGGAGGAGATATTTTAGATTATGGTTATGCTGACATGATGCATGAAGGAGAATACGGTGCTTCATTACACCCAGATGCGCTTAATGCATGGAAAAACCCAGGAGATATTACTGATGTACCTCGTTTAGAAAATGGAAATACAAATTTAAGTCCAAGTTTATCTTCTAGATGGTTAACAGATGCTTCTTACTTGGCTATTAGAAACGTAAATATTGCTTATAATTTAAGTAATAGTGCGACAGACAAAATAGGATTAGATAAATTAAGATTATTTGTAACAGGAGAAAACCTATTTACGTTTGCAAAAAGAGAAGGATTAAATCCGCAGTACAATCTAGCAGGAACACCTTCAGGTAATGACTATAATCCAAGTAGAGTGATTTCTGTTGGTTTAAACGTTGCATTTTAAATTATAGTTCTTAATTAAAAAAATATACAAAATGATACGAAATAAAATTCTATTATTACTTGCCATATCAATGGTCGTATTTGTAGGCTGTAGTGAAGACTACCTAGAAACAACCCCTACAGATTCAATATCAGAAGAAGATGCACTTTCAAGTACCGAAAACATGGATCTTGTATTAAATGGTCTTCACAGAATGATGTACGCTCAAAATGTATTAGAAGGAGCAGAATCTAGTAGATCTGGAGAGAGCTACTTTATCCCTTCGTTTGATGCTATTGGAGGGAATGCAATTCACTCTTCTCCAGGAAATGGTTGGATGACATCTGATTTAAAATGGACAACTCATACAAACGCAAGTTCAACAACCAATTTTAACCTTTGGTTCCAACGTTACCACTTTGTTGAAACAGCAAATACAATAATTAATAAAGTTGCTGCAAGTGATTTTGTGGAAACAGAAGATTTAAATAAAGTCTTAGGGCAATCTTATGCATACCGTGCATGGGCATATTTAAGATTAGTAACGACGTTCTCTAAAGGATACATTATAGGAAATCCGTCTACAGATCCAGGAGTACCGGTATTACTTGAAGCAGGAGCACCTTACGAAGGAGGGCCTCGTGGCACTGTAGAAGCAGTATATACACAAATGGAAAGTGATATTGACGCAGCTATAACTTATTTACAAAACGGAAGCCCTGCTGATAATAATTCTAACATTTCTCTTAATGCAGCTTATGGTATTAAGGCACGTATTGCTCTATCTAAAGGAGATTGGGCTACAGCTGCAGAAAGTGCTGCACTAGCAAGAGAAGGTTACCCAATATTAACAGAAGCGCAGTGGTTATCTGGTTTCAACTCTGCCGACTCTGATATCTTACCAGAAGTAATTTGGGGAGGTACTGTTATCGATACAGAAACGAATTACTACCAATCGTACTTCTATTTTATTGCATTTTCTTTTAACGGAAGTTTAAACAGAAGTAATCCAAAACTTATTAGTAAAGAATTATACGATAGACTTCCTGCTACAGATTATAGAACACAAGGGTGGTTACCTTTAGCTCCTAACACTAACTCTGCAGCGTCTAACGACCAAGGAGGTAGTTATGAAACAGACCCTAACTATGATAATAAAGCAGATTTTGATGCCGCATGGGAAGATATTATTGAAACTTATGGTGCTACAACAGGACACAACACGCACCCATATATGAATGTAAAGTTTAAACCAAAGAATCCTGGTTCTATTGATCCTGATGATGTGATTTACATGAGATCTTCAGAAATGGTTCTTATTGAAGCTGAAGCAAAAGCAATGTTAAATGATATTCCTGGTGCACAAGATGCTCTAGATATTTTAGGTTCAGCAAGAGATAGTGCCTTTGATAAAACTGCATTTACTACTCAAAACGCTTTAATGGATCAAATTAAATGGCAAAGACGTGTTGAGTTATGGGGTGAAGGATTTAGCTACCATGACAATATTAGATGGGATGAAGGTATTGACCAAACAAATTCTGGTGCATCTTCAACGTTGTATCAAGCCGGTTTCATACAGGCTAAACCATCTGTTAATGATGATTGGATTTTTAAAATTCCACAAAGCGAAATTGATGCAAATCCTTACATGACAGATGCTGATCAAAACTAAGCATTAGACTACGAATCAAAAAATATAAAAACTCATGAAAAAAATAGCACATATTTTTTTAATATTATTCTCATCAACTCTATTGCTTAATTGTGAAGAAGATCAGTTTGAATCGTCTTTAGATTATGTATCATTTAGTGATGTTACTTATAATTCTTCTGTAGATCCTGGTAGTACATCTACTAAAGATATTACAGTTTACAGTACTACAATATCTAGTACAGATCGTGTATTTGACATAGTTGTAGATTTAGATGAAACAACAGGAGATGTTAATTCTTATGAAGTTCCTACATCTGTTACCATACCAGCAAACAGCAACAAAGGTGTTTTTACCATTAATTTAGCCGATGTTAATTTAGATTGCTTCAATTATGTAGGACTTAAATTGATGCCTTATGAAGGAGTAAATCCTGGTAGTACTTCTATATTAACATATTATCAAAAACCAAGTGACACTTGTGAATTAGAAGTAAGTGGTACTCTTGATTTTACTTTTGATAGTTATGCTAGTGAAATATCTTATGAAATTCTTGACGTCGAAGGAAACGTAGTTACTTCTGGGCCTAGTGAAGCTTTTACAGACGGTACGGCTTCTTCAAGCATTCCTGTTACTTTATGTGATGGAAGATGCTATAGTTTAGTTGTGTATGATGCATACGGAGACGGATTAGCTACTCCTGGAGAATTCTCGTTAACATTAAATGGAACAGTATATGCTTCAGGTGGAGGAGATTTTGGTGATTCAACTTCTACTTCATTTCAAGTTTTCGATTAATTAAATAAATTATCTATCCTAAAAGGAGATTGATTTAAAATCAATCTCCTTTTTTTATGTCCTTTTTTTCATTAAATATATAATGAATGTTGGTTGTAGGTACATTTGTAGAAGTTTGGGCTTCTTCAGAGACTTCTTCTTCGGCAGGCTTGTACTCTATAAAATTTCCATCGGCATCGAACTGTTTTAAAAATTCGTCTTCAGCTTCATTATAATCCGGTTCTTCCCAAGCATACTTTTTGGGTTTAGCTATTTCTCTCTTAAATATTAAAGCAAAAAACAAACCTGTTATCAATCCTGATAAATGGCCTTCCCACGAAATACCTTCTTCCATAGGAACAACATACCAAATCATACTTCCGTATAAAAAGACAACTAAAAGTGACAACGCAATTAATCTAAAATGTTTGGCAAAAACGCCTTTAAAGAAAATAAAACTTACCAATACATAAATTAATCCGCTCGCTCCAATATGGTAAGACGGTCGTCCTATGCACCATGTAAGAAAACCTGAAACTAATATGCCATACCCCAAAACTTTCCACGCAATAGGTCTGTAGAAATAAAATAAAGCCACACTCAATACAAATAATGGAATGGTATTATGATATAAATGAGAAATACCAGAATGTATAAACGGACTAAAAACAACACCCTGTAACCCCTCCAACGTACGTGGGAAGATGCCGTGTTTATTAAAAAATATATTAGTTTCTACCTCAAACCAAAACACATACCATAATATTAAAATAAAGGCTAAAGGATATGCTATAACCCCGTTAGAAAATTTAAAATGGTCGTGTTCTTTCATGAAATGAATTTCCTTAAGTTAATCAAATTGTAAACCATTTTATTTAAAATGATAAAATGTCAGTCGCGAATTATTACTTAGCTCTAAAAAATAAAGTAATTTTGCAATATGAATGAACCTTTAGCAGAACGTTTACGACCAGAAACTTTAGACGATTATATTAGTCAATCTCATCTTGTGGGACCGCAGGGACCATTGCGTATACAACTTAAACAGGGTTTAATTTCTTCCATGATATTTTGGGGACCTCCTGGTACAGGTAAAACAACTTTAGCCAATATTGTCGCTTCACAATCCGGCAGACCCTTTTATACTTTAAGTGCCATAAATTCCGGAGTTAAAGATATTCGAGAAGTTATAGACAAAGCCAAACAAAGTGGAGGACTTTTTACAACTAAAAATCCGATCTTATTTATCGATGAGATTCATAGATTTAGTAAGTCGCAACAAGATTCTCTTTTACAAGCAGTAGAAAAAGGCTGGGTAACCTTAATTGGAGCAACAACAGAAAATCCGAGTTTTGAAGTTATTCCCGCATTATTATCACGATGCCAAGTGTATGTTTTAAACGCTTTCGATAAAACAGATTTAGAAAACCTTTTAAGCCGTGCAATTGCAAAAGATAAGTTCTTAACCGAAAAAAACATAGAACTAAAGGAAACCGCCGCGTTATTGCGTCTATCTGGAGGTGATGGCCGAAAATTACTTAATATATTCGAGTTGCTAGTGAATAGTTTCGACGGAGAAGACATTGTGATTACCGACGAAATTGTACTTGCAAAAATTCAGAATAACACTGCACGCTACGATAAAACTGGCGAACAGCATTACGATATTATTTCGGCGTTTATAAAATCGATAAGAGGAAGCGATCCGAATGCTGCTGTGTATTATTTAGCCCGCATGATTGAAGGTGGTGAAGATGTGAAATTTATTGCTCGTCGACTTTTAATTCTAGCAAGCGAAGACATTGGTAATGCCAACCCGACAGCACTCGTTATTGCTAATAATACATTTCAGGCCGTTTCTGCAATCGGATATCCAGAGTCTCGAATTACTTTAAGCCAGTGTACAACCTATTTGGCTTGCTCACCTAAAAGTAATTCGGCTTACGAAGCTATTGGAAGAGCGCAACAATTGGTTCGTGCTACAGGCGATTTGTCTGTGCCATTAGGTATTAGAAATGCACCAACTAAACTCATGAAAGAATTAGGCTATGGCGAAGACTACAAGTATGCACACAGTTACGCTAATAATTTTGCCGAACAAGAATTCTTACCAGACGAGATAAAAAACACTAAACTTTACGAACCAGGAGCAAATCCTAGAGAGCAATCCGATCGTAATTTTTTAAAACAACGCTGGAAAAACAAATACGGCTATTAAATTAAACCATATCCTCTCCTAATTTTTATAAAGCTTTGGCTCTACTCTATTTATAATTAAAGTTAGGAAATGCATATAATATAAAAGTGAGATTCCGACATCAATCAGAATCTCACTTTTTATTTTATTTAAAACGGAGTATTTCCTTAGAATTTAACGTTTAAAACATCTTCTTTTAAGGTATCGCCTTCATAATATTCGATTACCCATTGGTCTCCTTTTTTACGAACTGTGGCCTGCTTTCCTTCAACAAAATACATATCCTTTACACTCGATTTTTTTAACTTGTAAACTACCTTTGGTGTACTATCTACCAATTGGTAACCATTCGCTGTTGGTTGTGCATACAACATGTTAGATGTTGGAGCAACAGCCTGAGATACTACATTAGACGTTACTGCCGTAGCTGGAACAGTAGCTTCAGCGACAGGAGTAGCGATTCCAGAATTAACATCAGGTTGTTCATATTTATAATTTACAGCATCGAAAGAGTTAAATGCATCACGTAAGGCTTCGTGATATGCTTTTTTAAAATCCTTTTCTCTAGAAGACCCGATGGCTGTTTCATAAACCACTTTGTTTCTGCAATCTTTTAAAACAACGATTAATTTTGTAGTAAACATATTAGACTCTTCTTTAATACTAGAAGTCAAGATTAAACATCTATTAATCTCCATTTCTTCCGGCATGTCTTCGTCTTCCATCATGGCTGTAAAGCCCTTTTTATTAAATAAAAACTTAGTCAATTCATTCAATTGGTATTGATTAGATTCTTTTAAAAAATCAAATTTATTTGGTACAACTACGTATTTATAATCGTTTAAACTTGTTTGTGCGAAAGAGCTAAAACATATAGTCGCAACTAACAATAAAATTATTTTTTTCATGAGTTAAATTATTTTTCGTAAAGGTAATTAAGTTTTATAAATATTTTTTCAATTCAATTAATTTATCAATTTGAGTAATATTGTGATGCTCTGTCAACGGGATTTCATTAAAGTATATTGCCTGAAAACCAATATTAATAGCTCCTAAAATATCGGCTTCGAGATTATCTCCAATCATCATGCTGCTATTAACCTCAGCATTAGCCTTATTTAAAGCATAATTAAAAATGTCTGGATGTGGTTTTTTAACGCCTGCCTCTTCCGAATTGGTTACCGTTTTAAAATATTTAAGAATATTAGAATTGGTTAATTTTGAAGTCTGAACCTCCTCGAATCCGTTGGTTATAATATGAAGATTATACTTAGGTTGTAAATAATTTAATATGGACACCGTGTCTTTAAACAGGTAATTAAAAGATGATAAATAGGACAGATAATCGTCGGATAATTTATTGACAATATGAGATTCTACCGGCGTTTTTAATTGGTTAAACGTATCGTTTAATCTTCCAAAACGTAACGTTTCTTTATCGACTTCTCCCATTCTAAACCGTTTCCAGTATTCAAAATTAATGGGTACATAAGCTTCTAAAAACACATCTAAGTCAATTTCCAATTGATTGACTTCGAATATTTTTTTCAAGGTTAAAGACGAATTTTTTTCGAAATCCCAAAGTGTATGGTCTAAATCGAAAAACACATCTTTTATTTTATTTGTCATCTGATGCTGAATCTAAAATAATATTGAATAATTCTTTAAAATGTTTCCACTGCCCAATACCACTAAAGGTGTAATTATGAAACACTGGAACAAATTCTCCATGAACCCGCTTTACCTGGTTAATGATATATTGAAGCGATTCCTTTTTGTCCAACAGCGATGCATTCTTTAATAATGCCGAATCAATTACATGATAAGAGTTTATACGTAATGGCGTTTGTACCTCGTAATCTAAATCGTAAAAGAAAAAAGGCGTACACGTTCCGGCTCTAAAGCCAAGTTCGTTTACATACCCCATGGTATAATCATCCTGAACTTCTAATTCTACAAGGTTTCGATATAGATCAGGTAAATTTAATTTAGAAAAAGAGTTACGCGTTTCTAAAAGAGACGTATTAATTATGCCTTCCATTTGTTGTTGCTCTTTCTTTAAAATAGACTTATCTTCTATAGCAAAATAGGAAACCTTTAATCCTACTCTACAGTAATCTGCAACAGATTTAATTAAAGACACATAATCTTTTCTTAGAGCACTTATACCTTTATCGTAAGTTGAAAAATCGCCAATTAGAAAGAAAAAATGAAACCTATAACCGGTTTGTTTTTGTTTATTTAAAATGTATTTAAACGTATCGAAAGGATCGCGTTTTAAACCAAAAAGAACCATCTGCCGGTAGTATAATTTTTTAAAATTAAAGGCAAATAAATCTTTAATATTTCCACCTACAGTACGCATTAATCCTTTTAATTTAAAATCGTAAGGAGCCGGCACATCTATAACCGGTTTTATACTATATTTTCGACTTGGAAATTTTGCATTTGGATAATTGGCTTCTAAAACGGCTTTGAATTTATAGGCCCAAATATCGACTACTGGCTGTTTTAAAAAGTTATGTTTATATGCTAAACTTTCGTGAGCGCCATAACGCCCATATTCGTCTTTTACATGAGGTAAATATTCTTCGTATCTGCTTAACAAATAAAACGATGCCGCAAAGACATCAAAAGGAAGTGCACTTTTATCTCCTGTAAAAAAGAAACACTTGGTATCCTCCCATTTTGTAACATTTAAGTCGGGATCGGATAATCCTTGCTCGAATAATAAATCGTGACTACGTATAAAAACCTCACTACCTAATGGTTTTTTAGTGTACGACATTTTAAAACTATCGTGAGCTATAAACTCTTCTATAGTTGTAGTAAACGTAACTGGAATGCCAAGAATTCTAGTACAGAGATGTTTAAACGTAAAATTTATACGTGGCGTTATTTTATGGGTATAGACTAGAAGCACACATTTAATTTAAGTAATAAAAGTAATGATTTTAGAGTTAAGAACACAGAATAGCCCGCTTAAAGCGATTTACATTTCGTTTTCGTCTGCAAAACTAAAATACGAACGCTCGGTTATAATTAAGTGGTCTAGCACTTTAATATCTAAACTTAAGGCTGCTGTTTTTAATTTTTGAGTGATTTGCTTATCGGCTACACTAGGTTTTAAAGTGCCCGACGGATGGTTATGCACTAAAATGAGTGCTGTGGCTCCCAACTCTAATGCCATTTTTAAGGTTAAGCGCACATCGACTAAGGTACCGGTAATGCCTCCTTTACTTAATTGTTGTTTTTGCAGAATGGTATTAGAATTATTCAGATATATAATCCAAAATTCTTCATGTGGTAATTCGCCAAGAATAGGTTGCATAATTTCAAAAACAGACGAGGACGATGTAATCTTGTTTTCTTTTACAGCCTCCTCGCCTCTTCGTCTTCTCCCGAGTTCCATCGTCGCCGCAATAGTTACGGCCTTTGCTTCTCCAATGCCTTTAAATGTCATGAGTTGCTTAATAGATAATTTTCCTAAAGCTCTAAGGTTATGATCTACGCTTCCTAAAATACGTTTAGATAAATCTACAGCACTTTCTTCCCGATTACCACTTCCTATTAAAATGGCAACCAATTCGGCATCGCTTAAAGTGGCTTGTCCTTTAGTAAGTAGCTTCTCTCGGGGCCGATCATCTTCCGACCAGTTTTTAATAGAAAAAGGAATCTTTTTATCTAACATACTATAAATATAAATATTGTAAATTTCGAAACCAATTAAAACAACTGAAAATGAACACTTTATTTAATCCTGAAAACACAAAGACCATACTCTTACGTCTCGATAACTTAACTGAAACAAGTGAGGCCAAGTGGGGAAAAATGAATGTAGGGCAAATGCTAAAACATTGTCAAGGTCCGTTAAATATTGCTTTAGGGAACCAGGTTTTAGTTACAAAACTTAACTTTTTTCAGAAAACATTATTGTCTTTTTATAAACCGGTATTGTATAATAACAAACCTTGGAAACGAAATTTACCTACAGCAAAAGAGTTTAAAATAACAACACCTCAATTATTCCTTGAGGAAAAAGAAAACCTTAAACTCCTTATAGAAACATTTTCTAAAAAAACCGTTGTAAAAACTTGGCCTAATCATCCACTTTTTGGTTATTTTACACCCGAACAATGGGGCCAGATGCAATACAAACATTTAGATCATCATTTATCCCAATTTAATGTCTAACTAAATAATTTTATCATTGAGTTATCCTCCAAACATTCATCAAGACGACAATAAAAGTCACATGATTGAAGTGATTAAGCATTATCCGCTAGCTACCGTTATCTCTATAGAAAACAATTTGCCACTAATCACTCATTTACCGCTTATATACGAGTCCGGTAAGCTCATAGGACATATTGATAAGAATAATCCTCAAGCCGCGTTATTAAAAAACAATGCCCCTGTAACCATTATATTTTCGGGTCCCGATTGCTATATTTCTCCAAGCCTTTTTGGCACGGCAGAATTACCGACTTGGAACTATATAAAAGTACATTTACAAGGGGTTGCTTCTGAAATTAAAAATGAAAATCAAGTAAAACACACTATGGTAGAAATGACTTCGTTTTTAGAAGCTCCAGAAGAGGCTTACGTATTGGATTATAACAACCCGAGTATGGATAAATTTGTAAATTACGTTATGGGGTTCGAAATAGATATTCTTCAATGGGAAGGCAAATTTAAACTCTCGCAAAATAAAACAGCAGAAGCTCAGGATATTGCCAAGTTGCAATTAATATCTAAAAATAGAACAAGCATTAAACCCTTTTTAGACCAAATCATTTAAATTTAGGAGAACAAACTTCTAAAAACTTATATTTATAGTATCAATTTATATTCACTGCATGACTCTTAACCACCTTCGCTTAAAATATGTATTAACGTTAGTACTGTGTTTGTTTGTATTTACTGCCAATTCGCAAACAGATTTGCTGGGTAGCATAGAACCTAGTTCTCAAGACTTAGATTCGATAAGCGCTAAAAAACTCAAGGCGATTTCTTCCGTTAATCTTGTCCGCGAAATAGATAATGCGAATAGTGAACTTAAGTTAATTCAGAAAAAAACTCAAATTCCATCTAATATTAAAAAAATTGATTCTGCACATATCAAGCACTATCAGTTTATATTACAAGAATCTAACACGGTTGAAAATTTTATGGAGGCTAATCCTAACCTTCAAAAAATTAATAATCTTATTAACAGATGGAACGGTTATAAAAAAACATTAACAGGATGGCAAACCTCTGTAAACGATCAGCAAGTTCGTAACTCAAGATTTGTAACCGATATTATAAATAAGGAAAAAATTTGGGGATTAAGTTATCAATCTGCTTTAGACACCAGCGCTCCAGAAGAGATTTTAACTTCGATTAATAACATCTGGGAGAAAACAAAAGACACTAAAGCAACTATTCTTAAAAATAATAATTACTACCTCGTTCTAGAGACTAAAATAAATGAACAAATTAGCATTACAGAACAAGTCATGGATGAGTTGTTGGCATTAAAAAACTCTGATATATACGATATTTTTCACAAACGACACGCTGCGTTATGGCATATCTCTTTTACTGGAGATAGCGAAATTCCAAGTGAAAGCGACGATGTAGAATCTATTAAAAACAATATTTCTACGACCTATAACTATTTACGAGAACGCACTGGGGTAATCTTGTTTTACTTTATTTTTATTGGTTTTATAACCCTTTTTATTACCCGATTGAAAGCGGGGTATTCGAAATTTCCATTCAAAGAAAAATCAAAAACTCATAAAAAAGCTAAGAACATTATACTGAATAAAAGCACTATTTGTATCGTGTTTTTATCTCTTTTGGTATCTAAGGTCATGTTCTCGAATACGCCTAAATTATTTATAGATATCACCACACTTCTTATACTAATTTGTGCTGTACCGTTAATTAGACCGTACATGCATAAAAGGTTTAAAGACATTATTTTCTTCGTTATTATATTCTTTTTAATAAATGCCTCTAAATCTTATATCTGGTTTTCATCATCTGTATATAGAATTTATATTTTATTCGAAGCGTCCTTATTAATCTACATGCTTTACAGGTATACAAATCCGTATCGGGAAACTAAAAAATTAGTGGTAGATAGTTTTGGAAAACTTCTTATTCGCCTCACTCCCGTAATTTACATTTTATGCCTAATCTCTATAGTGTCTAATATTTTTGGATATACAAATCTAACCGACATTACATTAAAAATTAGTACGCAAAGTGGAATAAGCACAACGTTTTTCTACAGTCTATTAATGGTGTTTAATGGCATTTCTTTAGGGATTATAAACCGCCATTTTGGAGTAAAACAATCGTACCTGCCTGCGAATCGTTGGGACATTGAAAAAATCACCTTAAAAGTTACGAGAACCCTTATTGCAATTATTTGGACCTTATATTTTCTAAATATTTTAGATGTATTACGACCTATGATTGAAGTCATTCAGGACACCATTACAGAGCCCTATCAATTAGGTAGTTTAACATTTACATTAGAAGGTATTCTTGGATTTATTTTCACTTTAATTATTACCTACACTATAACTAAAATCATTTCGTTTTTAATAAATGATGGCGATGGCGTCCTTCGTCTTTTAAAATTACCGAAAGGAATTCCCGCCGCCATATCTTTAGTTATACGCTACTTTATCATGGCGTTTGGTGTTGTATTAGCTCTTGGAGCTTTGGGTATCGATTTAAGTAAATTTAATTTAATGGCGGGTGCATTAGGTTTGGGTATTGGTTTTGGATTACAAACCGTGATTTCAAATTTTGTATCTGGTTTAATTTTAGTTTTTGAACGTCCTATTTTACCTGGAGATACGGTAGAAGTGAATAGTTTATTAGGAACTGTAAATCGTATAGGCGTGCGTTCTTCGAGCATTAGCACCTTTGATGGCGCAGAAGTGGTGGTACCTAATAATAATTTAATTTCTAATGATTTAATAAACTGGACCCTCTCCAACAACATTAAACGTATTGAAATTTTAATAGGAACGTCTTACGATTCCGACCCAAATCGCGTTCTTGAGATTCTTACTGAAATTGCAAAAGATTATCAATTTACCTTAAAAGATCCAGCTCCTAAGGCCTTGTTTAGCAATTTTGGCGATAGCTCACTAAATTTTAGATTATTATTTTGGGTACATTACGAAATTGGTATGCAGTCTAAAAGTGATATTTCCATTAATATCTACAACCGATTTAAAGCGGAAGGTATTGAAATTCCGTTCCCGCAACGTGATTTAAATGTGAGAAACATCCCTGAAAATTTAAACTTTAAATCTTTTCAAAATGAATTTAAAGCACCCACCGCAGAAGAACCTTTAAATAAGAATTTAGAAAAACCATTTATCGAACCGGTAAAAACAGATGTAGATTCTGATGATTCTAACAACAGCTCTTCTACCGATGAGGACACAAAATAACAGTATGCGTTAAGCACAAAAAAGCGAGATTTTGATGATTCAAAATCTCGCTTTTTTGTGTTATATTTTTTAAAACTGAATTTAATGGTACTTGTCACCCTGAACTTCAGGGTCTCACACTCTCCT
This sequence comes from Formosa bonchosmolovskayae, assembly GCF_051016085.1. Taxonomy (GTDB): domain Bacteria; phylum Bacteroidota; class Bacteroidia; order Flavobacteriales; family Flavobacteriaceae; genus Formosa. Next base: position 1,974,768 of record NZ_CP174605.1, on the reverse strand, counting down.
ATTCCATAAACTATACTTTATGTGATTCTGAAACAAGTTCAGAATGACGATTAATTTAAATAAAACCTCATCTTCTTGATTCTTGATTCTAAAAGCGAAGCAATCTTTGTTCTTGAATCTATTTAATCAGAGACTTCACATCGTCAAAATCTAAGCCACCATAATTCCCTGAGCTCATTAATAACAAGGACGTATTCTCTAAATTCTGATTGAATAAGAATGACTTAAAATCGTCTGGATTGGTGTAGATAATTAAATCGTCACGCTCGAAAGCTGAAGCGATTTGTGCTTCTGTAACCGTATCTAATTTTTTAATCTCTACCGCATGCGGAGAATAGAATACCACAGCAACATCGGCATCATCTAAAGTCCCTTTATACTCTTTTAAAAACTCGGCATTTAAACTACTATATGTGTGTAGTTCTAGACATGCTACTAATTTTCTATCTTCAAACTGTGCTTTTACAGCTTTAGTCGTCGCTTCTACTTTACTTGGTGAATGTGCAAAATCTTTAAATGCAATGCTGTTTTTCCCTTCAGCTATTTTCTCTAAACGCTTACTTGCGCCTTTAAATGTAGAAATAGCTTCGTAGAAATCGTCTTCATCGATTCCCATATGCTGACATATCCATTTGGCACCACCTAAATTATTAAGATTATGTTTTCCAAATACTTCTATTGGCAATGGCCCTTCGGCTGTTTCTAATAAGGTTTCCCCATCTTCAACAGTATACTCAGGTGTATGATAAGGTAATTTTCTAATCGGATTCACAGACGCTTCAACCACACGTTTTACAGCTTCGTCTTCTTCATTGTACGTTATGCTTCCGCCATTAACAATGCTATCTACAAAAATCTGGAATTGCTCTTCGTAATTTTCATACGTAGGAAACACATTAATATGGTCCCAAGCAATACCGCTTAACAAGGCAATATTTGGTTTATATAGATGAAATTTAGGTCGTCTATCTATTGGCGAACTTAGATACTCATCGCCTTCTAATACTATAAAGTCGTTGTCGTCTGTAAGTTTTACCATCACATCAAAACCATCTAATTGCGCGCCCACCATAAAATCTACATCTCTATCGTGGTAATGCATAACATGTAAAATCATAGAGGTAATGGTTGTTTTTCCATGACTCCCACCAATAACTACACGGGTCTTGTTTTTAGATTGCTCGTATAAAAACTCAGGGTAACTATATATTTTAAGTCCTAAATCTTGAGCTTTTAGCAACTCCGGATTATCGGCTTTAGCATGCATTCCTAAAACTACAGCATCTAAATCTGTCGTAATTTTTTCTGGAAACCATCCGAAGGCTTCTGGTAATAATCCTTTTGTCTGTAATCTTGATTTAGAAGGTTCGAAAATCTCATCGTCACTTCCTGTTACGCGATAACCTTTGTTATGTAAGGCCAAGGCTAAATTGTGCATTGCACTTCCGCCAATGGCTATAAAATGTACATTCATAAACTTATTTTGAAGACCGTAAATATACACGTTTTAGTACGTTTTTCAGAACGTTTATTGGGTAATATCTTCTAAATTTTGCTGAAGTTCTTCGGCTTCTAAACGCCCATATCCCGTTCTTAAAACAGCGATGGCTTTTTCTTTCTGGTCTCGATTTAAATAAAATTCGGCAAGAGCCATATAACAGGTTTTCGAACCGCCAATATCTAGAGCTTGTTTATAAAACTGTTCTGCTCGTATAAAATCGTCTGCTTTGTTGTAGAGATAGCCTTTTGCGAGATAACCATCCACTTTAGACAATGATTCTAATTGGTTGGCATAGGTAATGGCTTTAGATGTACTTCCGCCAAGAACGGCAGGTAATTCCATATAAATTTTGACTAATGCCCAACGGCTTTCAATATGATTTGGGTCTAATTCCGAAGCTTGGATACATTCTGATTTCGCCTCTAAAATCAACGGAATAGCCATAAGTTTATTTACCGTTAATGCTTTCATGGCTAAAGCGCCTCCATATTTATAATGGTAATTGGCCACTTCAGGATATAAATCTACTAATACATTATACTGATTAATTGAAGAATCCCAATCTTTTGTATGGCTATAGGCATCACCTAATAATTCAATTGCTTTAGACCGGTTATCCGATATTTCGTTAGTTAATGGTTCTAATATTGAAATGACTTTAGTGTAGTTTCCTGTATCAAAATACGTCTGCGCCTCAGAGAAACGCGATTGCGAATACAGCAACTGCGGAAGCCCTAAAAGAATTATAAAAATATATACGAAACGAAATTTCATAACGCAAAAATAATGATTTATCGCTCCCTTTTATCTAATTCTCAAAACGCAAACCATTAAAAAAAGAGTAACTTTCTCATTTAAACTTAGATTGGAACTGTTTTTGATTTCAACTTAATAGTCAAACAACATACGCATCAACCAAAATCACGATATGAAATTTTTAAAGCCCCTACTGTTAAGCCTAATTTTCACAAATAGCATCTTGGCTCAGCAACCCAATTTTGAAAGTTTATGGTCTGAAGTCGAAACGTTAGAGCTTTCAGATTTACCAAAATCTGCTTTAGAAAAAGTTGAAAACATTGATAAACTAGCAATCAAATACAAGAATCAACCTCAGCATATTAAGTCGATGTTGTATAAAAGTAAATTCGCTTTGGTGCTCGAAGAAGATGCTCAACTTAGTATTATAAACAATTTTAAAACTGAAATTTCGAAAAACCAAGCGCCGACAAAAAATATTTTAGAGAGCATTTTGGCCAATTTATATTGGGATTACTTTAAGCAAAATCGCTATAAATTTTACAACCGGACAAAAACTGAAGAAAAAGTAAATGAAACCGATTTTAGAACTTGGGATTTAAATACCCTTTTTGAAACCATTCAGTTACATTTTCAAAATAGTTTAACAAATGAAACGGTTTTAAAACAAACACCAATAGATGACTTTTCTGATATACTATTAGAACAAAAAGATTCTAAATTATTCCGACCAACACTTTACGATTTACTAAGTCATGAAGCTTTAAAATTCTATAAAAGCACCGAGCGCAACATTACAAAACCTGCTTATAAATTTGAAATCGACGACTCCAAATTACTAAGTCCTGCCAATACGTTTTATAAATTAGAACTCGAAACAAGAGATTCATTGTCGTTAGAGTTTCAGGCCTTAAAAATTTATCAGAATCTCATTCAATTTCATATAAATACTAAAAACACTGAGGCTTTAGTAACCGTAGATATTGAACGTTTGTTGTTTGTTAAGGACAAAGCCGTTTTCGAAAACACAGACGAAGCACTTATTAACACATTAAGAGTATCGCGTAATCAACACAAAACTGAGGACGTTAGCGGACATTACGATTTAGAAATTGCTAGGATTTGGATGTCTCAAGGCGCGCACTATTCTCCAAATATAAATACCGATAACCGTTGGAAATATAAAGACGCCTTAGCGCTTTGTAACACGGTTATCTCAAAGTTTCCAAACACGAAAATTGCAGAAAAAAGCGAACATTTGAAGTCGGTAATATTGGCGCCAGAAGTTGGCATTACAAATGAACGTATACTGCCAATTCTAACACAATCCCGTTTTTTAATCCGCTATAAAAATGTAGATAAACTAGTCTTTAAAGCCTCTAAAGTTAGCCACAAAGACATTCTCAAATTTAACAATATATATAAAAAAACAGAAAAAGATAGTTTTGTAAAAAGTTATAAAACTGTCAAAACATGGGTATCCAATTTAAAAAACGAACACGATTATCAAGAACACACTACAGAAGTCATCGTTCCTGAATTTGATAATGGTTTCTATATTATTTCAGCTATAGATTCAGCTTCAAATACTACAGCATATATTACGCTTCAGGTTTCTAATGTTGCTATTATTGAAAAACCTGACGATACATCGAATCGCTTTCAATGTATAGATAGAAACACGGGAGCACCTTTTCCGAATGCAGAAATCGAGATACATTACACTTATAACAATAATAAAAAGAAAACAGAAACGAAGCGCACAGATTCTTCTGGGCATATCAGTTTTCCGAAAACAACTAACAGAGTATATACACGTTTCGACCTTGAAATAAAAACACCAAACGATATTGCATATTTTGATGATTTTCGTCTAGGATATAATTACGAATACAACCAGAACGAAAATAAAACAAAATACAATGCCTTTTTATTTACAGACAGAAGTATTTACAGACCAGGGCAAACCGTCTATTTTAAGGCGATTGCTATGCAAACACTAGAAAATAAAAGTGATGTTATAAAAGCAGAACCGCTAACTGTAAAATTAATTAACACCAATAACGAAAACATAAATACCATTACTCTAAACACAAATGATTTTGGTTCTATTCATGGCGAATTCATCTTACCAACAAGTGGTTTAAATGGAGAATATCGATTAGAAATAAAATCGGAAAGCGAGCATATACAGTCTCGACTATTTTTTTCAGTAGAAGATTACAAGCGTCCAACGTTCGAGGCCGAATTTAATTCAATTACAGAAACCTATACCGTTAACGACTCGGTTGTAGTAACCGGGAAAGCAAATGCTTTTACAGGCAGTAAAATTACAAATGCAACAGTTGTCTACCGTGTAAAACGCATCGCCGATATGCCGTACCGATATTACAGTACACATCCTTATTTTTATAATTCACCTCAAGATATAACGCATGGAGAAACCGTAACAGATGATTCAGGAAACTTCAAAATTAATTTTAAGGCTATTCCTGACCAAAGTATCGACCAATCGTTTTTACCCGTTTTTAGATACGAAGTCACTGCCGATATCACAGATATTAATGGAGAAACCCGAAGTACATCGAAAACCATTTCTGTAGGATATCATACCTTACTTGCGAATTTGCAAATAGAACGTAAACTAGACAAGGCTAGTAAATCAAATGAAATTTATATTCAAACAACCAATTTAAATGGTGAATTTACGCCTACTCAGGGCGTTTTCAAAGTCTACAAATTACAAGCGCCGAATCAAGTATTAAGGGAGCGCCCATGGCGTGCTCCAGATTACCAAACCATAGACGAGACCACATTTAAAACGCTTTTCCCACACGATTCGTACACCAATGAAGGCGCATTTGAAAATTGGAAAAAAGGAGCTATTGTATTAGAAAAAAACATTAATACGACCGAGGCAAAATCTGTAACCTTAGATAAAGCCAAACGTTGGGAATCGGGTCAATATATTGCGATTTTTGAGAGCAAAGATAAGTTCGGACAACTAGTAACCGACGAAGCAAATTTTGAATTATATAGTGCTAAAGACAAAACCGTATCCGACCAAGGTTTGTTTCAAATAACCACGAACAAATCGGAGTATTCACCAGATGAAGTTGTAGAATTAACACTAGGTTCTGCTAGCGAACATTTAGTGGTTACAGTAGAAGTCGAGAAGAATAAGAAACCATTTTCTCAACACATAATCACTTTAAATCAGAATAAAAAAACTATTGAAATCCCTATTTCATCATCAGATTTAGGCGGATTTGCAATTCATTATAGTTATGCAATTTATAACAGTTTTAAAACCGGTACGCTTATAATTAACGTGCCATACCCGAAAACAGATTTACAGATTGAAACGATAACATTCCGTGATAAAATTCAACCTGGAAACGAAGAAACATGGCGTTTTAATATTACAGGAGCACAAGGCGAAAAAGTTACAGCAGAGATTCTAGCAAGTATGTACGATGCTTCTTTAGACCAATTTAAACCTCACAACTGGAATCTTAGAAACTTAAATCCATCCCGTTATGCTTCATACAACAACTGGAAATCTTATACGTCTTTCGGGACGAATTACCACGATTTAGACTTCTACTCTTATCAACAGGATTATATAAGCCAACAATTTGATAGACTAAATTGGTTTGGGTTTCAATTTAACGAAAATGGTTGGCAGTTAAAACGAAAATTATCTGGATCTGTCTCTGGTGTAGAAATTGTATCCGATGAAACGGAAATTGAAGAAACTGTAATGGAAGATATGGAAGTACCGTTTTCCATTCGTGGTATTGGTTCAGAAAATAACGAAGGCTTAGCACCACTTTATATAATTGATGGCGTCGTTTCAGAAACTAATAATCTTAATAAAGACGACATTTTAAAGCTTGAAGTCTTAAAAGGAGCTGAAGCAACTGCTCTGTACGGAAGCAAAGGGGCTAACGGCGTCATTATCATAACGACCAAAAATGGGTCTAAATTTAACGACGTAAAAATCAGAAAAAACCTAAAAGAAACCGCGTTCTTCTTTCCGCAACTTCAAACCAATAGTGAAGGTGATGTCAGTTTCAGTTTTACTTCACCGGAAGCGTTAACGCAATGGAAATTGCAACTTTTGGCACATACATCGACTATGCAAACGGCACAACGCACTTTCACTACTGTAACTCAAAAAGAACTGATGGTTCAGCCTAACACACCACGTTTTTTACGTCAAGGCGATGCCATTACCATTAGTAGTAAAATTGTAAATCTATCTGACAAACAATTAGAAGTTAAAGCCGTTTTACAGCTTTTCGATGCCATAACGAACCTACCAATCGATATTAATTTAGAAAATACAAATGCTGTAAAATCTTTTATTGTAGACACCAACAACAATACACAAGTCTCTTGGACGCTTAAAATTCCAGAAACTGTCGATGCTGTGCAATACAAAATAATTGCTAAAGCAGGAACCTTTAGCGATGGCGAGCAAAATGTTTTACCCGTGTTATCGAACCGTATGTTAGTTACCGAAACTTTACCAATGTGGGTAAACGGAAATGAATCGCGCACCTTCCAACTCGATAAATTAAAACACAACACCTCTAAATCATTAAAACATCATAAACTAACTTTAGAGATTACCTCTAATCCGGCCTGGTATGCTATTCAAGCCTTACCGTATATTATTGAGTATCCGTTTGACTGTAACGAGCAAATTTTTTCTCGTTTTTACGGAAATACCTTAGCGAGTCATATTGTCCAGTCTAATCCACGTATTCAGGAGGTCTTTAATTTATGGGCTTCAAAAGATGCATTAATAAGTACTCTTGAAAAGAACGACGAATTAAAATCGATTCTTATTGAGGAAACGCCTTGGTTACGAGATGCGCAAAGTGAAACGGAACAAAAGAAACGTATCGGTTTATTATTCGATATGAATACCATGAGTGCTAAAATGCAGGCCACGCTTCAAAAACTGGAAAGTAATCAGTTAGGTTCTGGCGCTTGGCCTTGGTTTGCTGGCGGACGCGAAAACAGATACATCACACAACATATCGTGACTGGATTTGGACATTTACAACATTTAGGTGTAGATATTAAAGATTCAAAAAACATGTTATCTAAGGCTCTTAAATTCACCGATGCCGAATTTATAGAAACGTATAAAGACATTGCTAAACACAACGAAACTCCAGATTATGATGCCTATCATTTAAACAACATACAGTTGCATTATTTATATATGAGAAGTTTTTATGCTGAAGACAAACCGTCTGAAGAACTTCAAAACATTATCGATTATTATGGCTCTCAAATTAAAACATATTGGACAAAAGGTTCGCTATACAATAAAGGATTAATGGCCCTTATTGCACAGCGTTTAGGAGATGAAAAAACAGCAATTGCCATTATAAAATCGTTAAAAGAAAATAGTATTACCAATGATGAATTAGGCATGTATTGGAAGGCCAACACTGCATCATGGTATTGGTACGAATCGCCTATTGAAACCCAATCGCTATTAATTGAAGCCTTTTCGGAAATTGAAAAGGATACGAAAACCATAGATAATTTAACAAAATGGTTATTAAAGAACAAACAGACCAATCGTTGGTCTACTACAAAATCTACCACAGATGCCGTATATGCTATTTTACTAAAAGGTAGCGACTGGTTATCGGTTTCAGAATCTGTAGACATTACCGTTAGCGGACAACCCATTCCGGAAGATAAATTAAAAAACACCAAAGTTGAAGCTGGCACAGGTTACTTTAAAACCACTTGGACGGCCGAGGAGATTACACCTGAATTGGCAGAAGTTACCTTAACTAAAAAAGACAAGGGCATGGCTTGGGGAAGTATGTACTGGCAATATTTTGAAGATTTAGATGCGATTACTTCAGCAGAAACGCCGTTACAATTAACCAAAAAGTTATTTATTAAATCGAATACCGATACAGGTGAAGTATTATCTAACGTCACTTCAGAAACGACTTTAAAAGTAGGCGATTTAATCCGAGTAAGAATCACTTTAAAAACGGACCGTGATATGGAATTTCTACATATGAAAGATATGAGAGCTTCCGGAGTAGAACCTGTAGACGTAATTTCTAAATACAAATGGCAAGATGGTTTGGGCTATTACCAAAGTACAAAAGATGCGGCAACGCACTTCTTTTTCGATAACATCCAAAAAGGTGTGTATGTCTTCGAATACGATTTACGAGTAAACAACGTCGGAACAATGAGTAACGGAATTACAACCATACAGAGTATGTATACCCCGGAATTTAGTAGTCATAGTGAAGGGGTTCGTATTTCGGTGAAGTAGTTAAAAAGAAAGCTTGAATCATTTATTAAGGTCATGTTGAACTTGTTTCAGCATCTCACATCTAACTCGGATGTGATTACTCGAATTTGATTACTCAGGTGTGACCCTGAAATAAATTCAGGGTGACGACGCTGAATATTAATTAGAATTAAAACTTCAAACTAGCGTCATGCTGAACTCGTTTCTGAATCTCACATCTAACTCGAATGTGATTACTCGAATTTGATTACTCAGGTGTGACCCTGAAATAAATTTAGGGTGACGACGCTGAATATTAATTAGAACTAAAACTTCAAACTAGCGTCATGCTGAACTCGTTTCAGTATCTCACATCTAACTCGAATGTGATTACTCGAAGTTGATTACTCAGGTGTGACCCTGAAATAAATTTAGGGTGTAGACGCTGAATATTAATTAGAACTTAAATAACAAACTAGCGTCATGCTGAACTCGTTTCAGCATCTCACATCTAACTCAGATGTGATTACTCGAATTTGATTACTCAGGTGTGACCCTGAAATAAATTTAGGGTGAAGACGCTGAATATTAATTAGAACTTAATTTATAAACTAGCGTCATGCTGAACTCGTTTCAGTATCTCACATCTAACTCAGATAAAACTTTACAAACAAAAAAAGGAGCCTTAACAGCTCCTTTTTTTATACTCTATATTGAAAAACTTCGACTTAAACGTTCAACATTTTCCAAAGTTTATCTTTCAATTCTGTAATCCCTTGTTGTGCAACCGATGAAATAAAGATATATTCTACCCCTAGATTTTTATCAAGTTCCATACGTAATTCTGCTTGTAACTCGTCATCTAACATATCACATTTAGATATAGCAACCAAACGATCTTTATCTAACATTTCTGGATTGTATCGACGTAATTCGTCTAACAAAATTTCGTATTGCTTCGTGATATCGTCGGCATCTGCAGGAATTAAAAACAGCAACGTCGAGTTACGTTCTATATGTCTTAAGAAATAATATCCTAGTCCTTTTCCTTCAGCAGCACCTTCAATAATACCTGGAATATCGGCCATTACAAAAGTTTGGAAATCGCGATATTCAACAATTCCTAAATTAGGTTTTAAAGTCGTAAACTCGTAATCTGCAATTTTTGGTTTTGCCGACGTGATTACAGACAATAGCGTTGATTTCCCAGCATTAGGGAATCCAACTAAACCAACATCTGCAAGCAATTTTAACTCTAGAGTTACATACTTTTCTTCTAAAGGCATACCCGGTTGCGCATAACGCGGGGTTTGGTTTGTGGAACTTTTAAAATGCCAGTTTCCACGACCTCCCATTCCACCTCGACTAACAATACGCTCTTCTCCGTTTTCTGTAATTTCGAAAAGCACATCATTGGTTTCGGTATCACGAATCACCGTTCCTAATGGCACATCTAAATACACATCTTCACCATCGGCACCGGAACTACGTCCGCTACTTCCATGTCCTCCGTGACCAGCACGTAAATGACGTTTAAATTTTAAGTGAAAAAGTGTCCATAAATTATCGTTACCTCTAATAATAACATGACCTCCACGACCACCATCTCCCCCATCGGGACCTCCTTTTGTGATATACTTCTCACGATGTAAATGCGTAGATCCTTTACCACCGTTTCCGGAGGTTAATTGGATTTTCACGTAGTCTACAAAATTTCCTTCAGTCATAATTACTTGGACTTTATAATAAAGTCTTTAAAATGTTATAAAAATATAATTGATAATACGTATCAATTATAGTGTATCGATTACTTTGCTTAAACGCACTGTAATATCTTCGATAGAACCTACACCGTCCACTCCAAAATATTTATCTTGTGCAGAATAGTAATCTTTTAATATCGCGGTTTTAGAATAGTATTCTTTAATACGATTCGCGATAATAGACTCGTCGGCATCGTCTGAACGCCCACTTGTTTTACCACGTTCTAATAAACGTTCTATTAATATGTTGTCTTCTACTTCTAATGCAATCATGGCATTAATTTCAGAATCCTTACTCTTCATTAATTCTTCTAAAGCGGCTGCTTGTGCATTTGTTCTTGGGAAACCATCAAAGATAAACCCGTTAGCACCTGCATTTTTTTCTACTTCAGCATTCAACATATCAATAGTAACTTTATCTGGAACCAATTCGCCTTTATCCATATAAGATTTGGCTAACATTCCTAAAGCGGTTTCATTCTTTATGTTGTAACGAAATACATCGCCCGTAGAAATATGTACTAAATTGTATTTTTCTTTTAAAAAATTTGCTTGTGTTCCTTTACCTGCACCTGGAGGTCCAAATAAGACTAAATTTGTCATATGTTGAGTTGTTTTTATTTGATATACTTCTGGTAAATTCCGACCTAATCCATCGTAATCTAAACCAAAACCAACTATAAATTTATCTGGAATTTCTATACCGACATAGTGCAGTTTAAAATCCTTTTTATAGGCTGTTGGTTTATAAAATAAGGTCGCAATAGTTAGCGATTTAACGTTTTCATTTTTAAAAATACGATGAATCTCTGCTAACGTTCGCCCTGAATCTATAATATCTTCCAGGATTACTACTGAACGTCCGCTTAAATCTTGAGTTAATCCTATTAAACGCTGAATGTCTTCTGTAGATTTTACACCTTCATAAGACGCTAATTTAATAAAAGTAACCTCGCAAGGATTTGGATATTTCTTAACAAACTCGCTTACAATCATAAACGAACCATTTAAAACTCCTACAAAAACAGGAACTTCGTCTGCAAAATCGGCAGCCACTTGTTCTGCCATCCGAGTTATAGCATCATCTATTTGCTTTGCAGAAATAAATGGCTTAAAATATTTGTCATGAAGTTTAATCATAAAATATCCTGATTTTCGTTAATTCTTGGCAAAGATAATCAAATGAGACCTATAATCTAGTTTTAGAAAAAGGTTTCATACTATTGATTCCTTAATTTTAGAATTAATTTCATATTAAAACGTATTTTTGCTACGTCTAAAACACGAGTAAAAAAGCAATATAATGAATTATTTTTCTTCAAATTTTAAATTAGGAATTCTTGGTGGTGGTCAATTGGGTAAAATGTTACTAACTGAAACCAGAAAATTCGACATTCACACCTGTATCTTAGATCCTAGTGAAGAAGCGCCTTGTAAAGTAGGTAGTAACGAATTTCAAATTGGTGACTTAATGGATTACGATGCCGTTTATAACTTTGGAAAACAAGTTGATGTCTTAACCATTGAAATTGAAAACGTAAACGTTAATGCGCTTGAAGATTTAGAAAAAGAAGGCGTACAGGTATACCCCTCTTCTAAAACATTACGTACCATTCAGAATAAAGCAACTCAGAAATTATTTTATGTAGATCATAATTTACCAACTGCACCATTTTCTCGCTTTGCTTACACGGTTGAAATTGAAGATGCCATTTCTAACGGCGGATTAGACTATCCGTTTGTGTGGAAAAGTGCACAGTTTGGATATGATGGCACAGGCGTAAAAATTGTTCGTGAATTAAAAGACCTTGAGCATTTACCAAATGTAGAGTGTATTACCGAAAAACTGATTCCGTTTAAAAACGAATTAGCTGTTATCGTGGCGAGAAATCCATCGGGAGAAATTAAAACCTACCCTGTGGTAGAAATGGAATTTCATCCGGAAGCCAATCAGGTAGAGTATGTAATTTGTCCTGCTCGAATTAGTGAAGCTGTTGCTAAAAAAGCAACCGAAGTAGCCTTAAAAGCTGCACAGGCATTTAATCACGTCGGGTTATTGGCTGTAGAAATGTTTCAGACAGAAGAGGACGATATTATTATTAATGAAGTCGCTCCTAGACCACACAATTCTGGACATCAAACTATAGAAGCAAGTTATACCTCTCAGTTCGAACAACACGTTAGAGCCGTTTTAGATTTACCTTTAGGAAATACAGCGAATAAATTAAATGGAATTATGGTAAATTTAGTCGGCGCCGAAGGACACGCAGGCGATGTGGTCTATAAAAACATCGAAAACATTATGGCTATGGACGGTGTAACACCACATATTTATGGTAAAAAACAAACGCGTCCGTTTAGAAAAATGGGACATGTTACTATTGTAAATGAAGATATTGCTGAGGCACGAAAAATTGCCGAAAACGTAAAAAACAGCATTCAAGTTATAACCGAATAAATAAAAACAAAGCATTAATTTTTAATGCAAAATACAATATATTATGAGTAAAGTAGGCGTTATTATGGGAAGTAAAAGTGACCTTCCTGTTATGCAAGATGCAATAGACATTTTAAAAACATTCGACATAGAAGTTGAAGTAGATATCGTTTCGGCACACCGTACCCCAGAAAAATTATTCGATTACGGAAAAAATGCACACACACGTGGCATACAAGTTATTGTTGCTGGAGCAGGAGGCGCTGCGCACTTACCAGGAATGGTTGCTTCGTTATCTCCATTACCTATTATTGGTGTTCCTGTAAAAAGTAGTAATTCTATAGATGGTTGGGATTCTGTTTTATCTATTTTACAAATGCCAGGTGGTGTCCCTGTCGCAACAGTAGCCCTTAACGGTGCTAAAAACGCAGGAATATTAGCCGCTCAAATTATTGGAAGTTCCAATACAGAAGTGCTCGAGAAAATTATAAAATATAAAGAAGGTTTAAAGCAAGCTGTATTAGACACTGCTAAAAACTTATAAACACAAAAAAAGCCTCTATAAATAGAGGCTTTTTATCGCTATTAATCAATAAATTTTTTCAGAGTAACCAGCTCTTTTATGAAAAAAATCTTTGCAAATGTATGATAATTTCTTACTCATACAGCGCTTTAACACATTTTTTAACATTTATTTACGAAAAACAGCTCAAAAAATGAATATTCTCTTAAAACCTTTTCAAACGCCATTTAGCACAGCACCGTTTTCCAAGATAAAAAACGAAGACTTTTTACCTGCAATTACAACTTTAATTGAAGAAACTAAAGCTGAAATAAATGCCATAACTTCTAATCCTGAAGTCCCTACATATAAAAACACCATTGAAGCTTTAGAATTTTCCGGTGCACAATTAGATCGCGTCACCAGTATTTTCTTTAACTTGAATTCTGCAGAAACGAATGACGACATTCAGAAAATAGCACAAGAAGTATCACCACTCTTATCAGAATTTGGAAATGATATTACTTTAAACGAAGCACTTTTTAAACGTGTAAAAGCCGTTTACGAGAGTCGAGAATCTTTACATTTAAATGCCGAACAAATGATGCTTTTAGAAAAACAGTATAAAAGTTTTTCTAGAAACGGAGCTAATTTAGCCGAAGATAAAAAACAAACTCTTCGTGCTTTAGATAAAGACTTAAGTAAATTAAGTTTAAGTTTTGGTGAAAATGTATTGGCCGAAACTAATGCTTTTGAAATGCATATTACCGATGAAAACGATTTAAGCGGACTTCCAGAAGGTGCAAAAGAAGCGGCGAAACAATTGGCCGAGTCTAAAGACAAAGATGGATGGATTATTAATTTGGATTATCCAAGTTACATTCCGTTTATGACCTATGCAGATAATCGTGAGTTAAGAAAAAAACTAGCTATTGCCTTTGGAAAAAGAGGCTTTGGGAATAACAAATTCGATAACCAAGACATAGTTTTAAACATTGTTAAAAAACGTTTTGAACGTGCAAACCTATTAGGTTATAAAACACATGCGAACTTTGTACTAGAAGAACGCATGGCTAAAACGCCAGAAAATGTTTCAGAGTTTTTAAACGAATTATTAGATAAAGCAAAACCCGCGGCTATAAATGAACTTAAAAACTTAGAAGATTTTGCTAAGGAATTAGATAATATAGACCGTCTTGAAAAATGGGATTCTGGTTATTATGCAGAAAAACTAAAACAGAAGTTATTCGATTTAGACGATGAAAAATTAAAACCGTATTTCCAATTAGAAAACGTAACCCAAGGAGCGTTTAAAATTGCCGAAAAATTATATGGTTTACATTTTGAAGAAGTAGACACTATAGATAAGTATCACGAAGAAGTGTCAACTTATAAAGTTACCAACGATAAAGGAGATTTAGTATCTATTTTCTACGCCGATTTCTTTCCAAGAGCAGGAAAACGTAATGGCGCATGGATGACGGTTTACAAATCTCAATACATTAAAAACAACGAAAATAGTCGTCCGCATATTTCTATAGTGTGCAACTTTACCAAACCTACAAAAAGTAAACCGTCTCTATTAACATTTAATGAGGTTACCACTTTATTCCATGAGTTTGGGCACGCATTACACGGCATGTTGGCGAATACCACCTACCCTAGCCTATCCGGAACCAGTGTATTTTGGGATTTCGTAGAATTACCAAGTCAGGTCATGGAGAACTGGTGTTTCGAAAAAGAAGCATTAGAAATATTCGCGACACATTATAAAACAGGTGAGGTTATACCAATGGCATTGGTTTCTAAAATAAAGGAATCTGCTACATTTCACGAAGGCATGCAAACCTTACGTCAGCTTAGTTTCGGATTATTAGATATGAGTTGGCACGGACAAGATCCTTCAGCAATAGACAATGTGAAAACTCATGAATTGGAGGCCTTCGAAAACACAAAATTATATCCGGATGTTGCAGAAAACTGTATGAGCACAGCGTTTTCTCATATTTTCCAAGGTGGGTACTCTGCAGGATATTACAGTTACAAATGGGCAGAAGTTTTAGATGCAGATGCTTTTGAATATTTTAAAGAAGAAGGAATATTCAATACAGATGTTGCTAAAAAATTTAAAGAGAATGTGCTTTCGCAAGGTGGTACTGTAGACCCTATGGTTTTATACAAACGCTTTAGAGGTAAAGAACCACAACCCGAAGCTTTATTAAGACGTGCTGGATTAATTAAAAAATAATTACACCCTTTTACATTTTGGTGTAAACCTTATAATTAACTAGCTACATATTATAAACGCAAGAGCCAAGAATATATATGCATTATATAAATTCTTGGCTCTTATGTTTATAAACCCTATTAAATAATACAAACGACTCTCCTTCTTTTTACATACAAACCTCTGATAAATAGCTACTTTTAATCGATTAACTTAAATAATTTAATAAAATTATCATGAATTTTATTAAATTAGATAAACACACGGAGAAAAACACTGCTATGCTCGCAAAAAAAAGAACCTTTCAATACGTCATAAATTTTGCCTTCACATTACTCGCTCTAAGCTTATTTGCTCAAGAAAAGTCTAATTCCGATTTAGCTTCAGACAATCCAGAATATTTCAATACCTACGCACAAGAAAAATTCTTCTTACATACAAATAAAACCATGTATTTCTCTGGAGAAAAAATATGGTGGCAAGCTTACGTGGTTAGCGATTTTAGTAATAAACCCATGTTGGAAACCGTAAACCTACATATTGCCCTTTACGATTCTAACAAAATGCTTTTGCAGAAAACCATGTTTTATTCTAATGATGGTATTGCTTATGGCGATTTAAAACTTTCTGAATCTCTAAATTCTGGAACTTATTATTTAAGTGTAGATACCCAATGGAACAAAAATTTTAAATCCAAATACATCAGAGAACTACAAATTATTAATATAAAACCGGAAGGTGTTCAAGAAAACACGTCATCAGATAATGAACTCACTAGTGAAATCGGTGACTTAAACATTGACTTTTATCCCGAAAGTGGTACGATTTTAAATGGTATAAAAAATACTATAAACTTTAAACTAAACAGTGACGCCCTGAGTCTTCATGAAGCCTTGCCTGTTTTTATTATAGATAATACGTCAGGTCAAGCCATTGCAAGATCGTCCACAAATCATTTAGGATTAGGTTCTGTGAGTTTTGTTTACCAGCCAAAACACAGCTACACCGCCCAAGTAAATTACAAAAACAAAGCTGTTAAGTTCGATCTTCCTTCTGCGAATACCTCAGGAATTATCATACAAGAGCATGATGATCTGCAAAGTTCTGATGAAGAAGCTGGATTTACCATACATTTTTCTAAAGATTTGGTATCTAAATATCATAACGACACGTTTTTTGCCATAATACACCGAAACCAAAAAGCACGTTATGTGTTACCCGTTGTCATTAACAAAAAATACACTAAATACAAATTACCTTTTTCGGAAGATCATTTTTTTAATGGCGTAAACACGCTTAGTATTTTTAATCAAAACAATCAACCTGTAGCAGAGCGCCATTTTTTTAACAAAACCAAACAAGACCTTGAAATAACTATTTTACCTCAAGCTGTGGTAGGAGACAGCATGGAACTCGCTGTAAAAATACCTAAAAGTATGGGTCCTGCACGTCTAAGTATTGCAATTGTACCTGAAGAAAGCAAATTAAATAAGAATAATAAAAATATTAGCGCATCCCTTTTGCTAGAACCATACATAGATGTTGTTCCTACATTTAATACAGACACATTAAATAAGCAGACTCTTGATTTGATTACGCAAATTTATGCCACAAAAACAACTCAAAATCCTTTTAAATCTGCTGAACCACTTTTTCAACCTGAAACCGGTATTAAAATAGCGGGTTCTGTAAATGCTAATTTAATAGCAAACGAAAGCTATAAAGTCATGTTAACCTCTACCACTAATTCAATTTTACAAGTCGTAGACCTCCAACAGGATAATAAGTTCGTGTTCGAAAATTTAGTGATGCAAAAAGATTCCAAGTATAACCTAGCTTTAATTGATAAAACAGGAAGCATTCAAAAAGCTCGTTTCTTTGTGTACAATACCCAAATAAATTATAATGAAGATATTGTTTTAAATTATAATTCTAATACACCTCGAATTCTAAAAAGCAATGACGAAAATTTTTATCATCTGCAAAAACCATTATTTCTTAAAGATGCAGAACAATTAGAAGAAGTTAAACTTTATGGTAAAGAAAATAAACAACCTAAGTTTGTAGATTTACACCCCAATAAGCCACATACCCTAGGCGCTGGATTTACAAAACAATATATTATTGAGGAACAAGACAAACGCCTTTCGACCCTTGTAGACTTCCTAAACAGACAAGCTGGTATATCAGCTTCTGTAATTAATGCGTCCGTTATTGTAAATTCAACAAGAGGTTCTAACTCTTTTTCTGGTGGATATGCTACTCAAGTTGATAGTACTGGAAATGCACCTTCACCAAAAATGCTACTTATATTTGATGGTCAACCCATGATAGACCATGATGTTCTATATGGATTAAGAATGAGTCAGGTGGAAAATGTTAGTTTTAACAGTCAGGGAGCCGGATATGGTTTTAGAGGAACCGATGGCGTACTACATGTAAATACTAAAAAGGGAGGAAGCTCAGATAGCATTGTCCCTCCCCTTTATCAAGAAAGCACTTTAGATATAGGATTTACTGCAGCTAACCAAATGTATTCTAATTTCCCCATGCAATTTATTAGTACGCAATCCAAGATATATTACGAGGCTTTAGACTGGAAACCTAATATACTTTTAGCACCGAACCGAGAAACTATTTTAAAAATTTACAAAGGTCAACACAAGAACATTCTATTGACCGTTAATGGTATGAATCAGGAAGGCGCATTGATTTACAAACAAGAAACTATTAATCTAACTGAAAAATTGTGATTTGTAACAAAAGAACAAGGTCAATATCATAGTAAATTTCATTTTAATTTTTAAAACCTTATAAAAACTTTAATATTTTAATAAAATAGATTTCCTATTTTTGATGAGTTAAACCGACATTTCACTTTATGCCAGAACACAAGATTGATGCAACCAAATGGATAGATTCATACTCCGACTATCTATACAACTACACTATTTCTAGAGTTAGTGATGCTGAAATTGCTAAAGATTTGGTTCAGGACACATTTTTTGCAGGTTTAAAATCCATGAAAAACTTTAAAGGTGAAGCCAGTGAACGCACCTGGTTAATTTCTATTCTGAAACGAAAAATAATAGATCATTACCGGAAAATAAATTCTAAAAAAGGTAAAGCTGAAGTCCGCATGTCCTATACTACAGAAAGCGAAGACGAAGGCGATTGGTTAGAAGAACGCGTTGCCGACAATTCTTATAAGAACGCAGAAGACGTCTTAGAAAACACAGAACTTAGCGAAGCCATTTATAATTGTTTAGGTAAATTACCAACTAAACAAGCCCAAGTTTTCAAGATGAAAACTATAGAGAATTTTGACACAGATATTATTTGTAATGAATTAAATATTACTCCGTCTAATTTATGGGTTATAATACATAGGGCGCGAACATCTCTTTCAAGCTGTCTAGAAAAAAACTGGTATTAATTATGAGTAAATTATTTTTGTCATGCGACGAAGCTTCTCACATCTGTGACAAGTTTCAATACAACGAGTCTACCTTTTTGGAGCGCTTGAAGTTTAAAATGCATATTGTTTTCTGTACGCTGTGCAAAAAACACATGTTTACCAACATGAAATTAACGGAGTCGATAAAGCAATCAAACATTAAATGTTTAGATGCAAAATCGAAATCGGAAATGAAGAAATGTTTTGAAAAAGAACTTGAAAAGCAAAATACTAAAGGGTAAGCAACAGCTCTAATCCCAACCAAACTATAGGAATCCCCTCGACCCAAAACGATGTATACACGTCATTTCTGGATTCCGTTGAAAAATATATAAACAGAATTAAAATTAAAGCAACTGTAAGTTGAATTAAAATAAAACTCCCAACTAATTCTGTTTTAAACAATTCTAAAAAGAAAAAAATTAACGACAACACAACGCCTAATTTTTTAGTCCGTTGCACTCCAATTTTCTGAGGAATTGTTCCTAACTTCAGACTATCGTATTTTAAATCTCGAAGCTCGAAAGGCAACATTAAAGCGATAATAAATATAAACCGTTGCATACAAGTTAGAACCACATCTAAATCGAAGGTATAGTGTTCATTAATTAATGGCAATAATACAGTTACACCTGCCCAAACCAATCCAATTACATACACTTTTAAGCCACTTATACTTCTTAAGTTCTGATGTTTATCTACAAAAAATCGACGTGGCAAAAACGGGATGGCATACATAAATGTAACCACTCCAAAACCAGATAATATTAAGACGGTATTAAGCTCTAGTTGTAATGCAAAATAGCTCATTAACACACAACTAACGAACGTAAAAAGCAAAATAGCACGCAACCAGCTGGCCATGGCTCTACGATGATTTTTTGCTAATCCAAAATACTTCACAAAATTGTAACCTGTTATACTCGCAAAAAATATAAAATACAACACGTTCTCATCGAAAGGTAATTCGAATTTTAACAGTGTAATCCACGCTAGGCAAAACACAGATAAAGCAACATGAATACTTGCGTTTAGATAAAATTTAAAGAGCTTTTGGAATATCGTCATGCCACAAAAATAGATAATCCAAAATTAACAGCAATCTTTAACAAAATTCTTGAGAAAATCATATAGCCAAACACCCTAAATTCCTTACTTTTGCGCCACAAAACACAATTATAATTCGATGAATACAAATGCTTTCTCATTGCGTCATATTGGTCCTAGAGATGCGGACCAACAGCAAATGTTACAAACTATAGGTGTAGACAGTTTATACCAACTTATATACGAAACTATTCCTGATGGTATCCGTTTAAAAAAGCCTCTTAATTTAGATGCACCAATGACCGAGTATGAGTACTTAACTCACATTCACGAATTATCAAAACAAAATCACATTTTCAAATCGTATATCGGTTTAGGGTATCACCCAACTATTCTTCCTGCAGTTATTCAGCGTAACGTTCTAGAAAACCCGGGTTGGTATACAGCATATACTCCTTACCAAGCAGAAATTGCACAAGGACGTTTAGAGGCGTTGTTAAATTTCCAAACCATGATTACCGATCTTACGGGAATGGAAATAGCAAATGCATCTCTTTTAGATGAAAGTACTGCCGTTGCCGAAGCTATGAGCTTACTATTTGCTGTAAGAAGTCGTGATCAGAAGAAAAAAGGAATTAATAAATTCTTTGTTTCCGATGCTATTTTACCTCAAAGTTTAGCTTTGTTACAAAGCCGTTCTAATCCGATTGGTATTGAACTAGTTATTGGAGATGAAACAACATTCGATTTTTCTTCAGAATTCTTTGGTGCTGTTCTTCAATATCCAGGAAAAGATGGATTGGTAAGTGATATTAAAACATTCATTGAAAAAGCAAATGAAGCTGATATTAAAGTGGCTGTTGCTGCAGACATTTTAAGTTTAGTAAAACTTGAAGCTCCTGGTAAATTTGGAGCAGATGTTGTTGTAGGAACCACGCAACGTTTCGGAATTCCAATGGGTTATGGAGGTCCTCACGCCGCATATTTCGCAACCAAAGAAGCTTACAAACGAGATCTTCCTGGTCGTATTATTGGGGTGACTAAAGATATGAATGGAAACCGTGCATTACGTATGGCTTTACAGACGCGTGAACAACACATTAAACGTGATAAAGCAACGTCTAACATATGTACCGCACAAGTTTTACTTGCAGTTATGGCAGGTATGTACGCGGTATATCACGGACCAAAAGGATTACAATTTATAGCTAATTCTGTTCACGATAAAGCATCTGCATTATCAGAAGCTTTAAAATCTATCGGATTTAAACAAAAGAACGACACCTTTTTCGATACTTTAAATATCGAGGCAGATGCAGCCGAAATTAAACCGCTTGCCGAAGCTAAAATTATTAACTTCTACTATCCGCATGCAGACTCGGTTACTATTTCTATAAATGAAACCACCTCGCTTTCAGATATTAATGATATTATTGCTGTTTTCGCTTCATCAATAAAAGTAGAACCTATTGTTTTGGACGCTATTTCTGAATCCAATAACATTAACGAAAACCTACAACGTACAACCGAATTTTTAACTTCGGATGTATTTAATACGCACCATTCAGAAACTGAATTAATGCGTTATATAAAAATGTTAGAGCGTAAAGATTTATCATTAAATCACTCGATGATTTCTTTAGGATCTTGTACAATGAAATTAAATGCCGCTGCAGAAATGTTGCCTTTAAGTTATGCGAAATGGGGAACTATTCACCCATTTGCACCTATCGAGCAAGCAAAAGGTTATCAAACGGTATTAAAAGAGTTAGAAGCTCAATTAACAGAGATTACAGGTTTCGCAGCAACCTCTTTACAACCTAATTCAGGTGCACAAGGAGAATATGCCGGTTTAATGGTAATTAGAGCCTATCACGAATCTCGAGAAGAAAGTCATAGAAATATTTGTTTAATCCCGTCGTCTGCACATGGTACTAACCCTGCAAGTGCTGTTATGGCAGGAATGAAAGTTGTAGTCACAAAATCGACTGCAGAAGGAAATATTGATGTTGACGATTTACGCGAAAAAGCAGAATTGCATAAAGATAACTTATCGTGTTTAATGGTAACGTACCCATCTACTCATGGTGTTTATGAATCTGCAATTAAAGAAGTGACTCAGATTATTCACGATAACGGCGGACAAGTATATATGGATGGTGCAAATATGAATGCTCAGGTAGGATTAACAAATCCTGGAAATATCGGAGCAGACGTTTGTCACCTTAACCTACATAAAACCTTTGCAATTCCTCACGGAGGTGGAGGACCTGGTGTAGGGCCAATTTGTGTTGCGAAGCAATTGGTTCCATTTTTACCAGGAAACCCAATTATAAAAACTGGAGGCGAGAAAGCTATTAAATCTATTTCGGCAGCACCTTATGGTTCTTCTTTAGTATGTTTAATCTCTTACGGATACATTAAAATGTTAGGCGCAAAAGGATTGGAAGATTCTACTAAAGCAGCCATTTTAAACGCGAATTATATTAAAAGCCGTTTACAAGGTCATTTTGATACGTTATATTCTGGAGAATGCGGACGTGCAGCACACGAAATGATTGTAGACTGCAGACCGTTTAAAGAGCATGGAATTGAAGTTACAGATATTGCTAAGCGTTTAATAGATTACGGATTCCACGCACCTACAGTTTCTTTCCCAGTTGCAGGAACGTTAATGATTGAACCTACAGAAAGTGAAAGCAAACAAGAAATGGATCGCTTCTGTGACTCACTAATTTCTATTAGAAAAGAAATTGATGAAGCCACTAAAGACGAATCTAATAATGTCCTTAAAAATGCGCCACATACTTTAGAAATGTTAACCGCTAACACTTGGGACCTTCCATACACTAGAGACATTGCGGCCTACCCTATAGAACATGTACGCACCAATAAATTTTGGCCATCTGTACGTCGTGTAGATGATGCTTTTGGTGATAGAAATTTGATTTGTACATGTGCGCCTATAGAGGATTATATGTAATAAAATAACGATTTGGACATCGTAAATTATCTCTAAAATAAGATTGCCTTTTTAGCAAATGTCAGTATCTTCATAGATATAAAACATGCTGTAAAGGCAATCTTTTTTTAATGAACATAAAAATCACAGGAACAGGAAGTTACATACCTTCTCTTGTTCAAAAAAACGACAGTTTTCTTAATCATTCTTTCCTAAATAACGATGGAACTCCCTTCGAAAATGACAATGCTGTCATAATTGAGAAATTTAAATCCATTACTGGTATTTCTGAACGTCGTTATGTCAAGGAAGAATACACTTCATCAGACATTGGTTTTTTTGCTGCTCAGAAAGCAATTGATAACGCCAATATAGATCCAGAGACTATAGATTACATTATTTTCGCTCACAATTTTGGAGACATCAAGTTTGGAACCATCCAAAGTGATATGTTACCAAGCTTAAGCGTACGCGTTAAAAACAAACTTCGCATTAAAAATCCGAAATGTGTGGCTTACGACTTATTGTTTGGTTGCCCTGGTTGGATTGAAGGCGTTGTGCAAGCTCAAGCATTTATTAAAGCAGGTATCGCTAAGCGTTGTCTAGTAATAGGCTCTGAAACCCTTTCTAGAGTGGTAGATAAGCACGATCGTGATGCCATGATTTTTTCTGATGGTGCCGGTGCATGTATTATAGAAAAAACAGATGAAGCAGGCGGTATCTTATCTCACATTACCGAAAGTTATACCCTCGATAATGCGTTTCACCTAACCTCTGGAAAATCTTTTAATCCTGACTTAGATCCGGATACGAAGTACATAAAAATGGATGGTCGTAAAATTTATGAATTTGCATTATCCCATGTTCCAGCAGCGATGAAAGCTTGTTTAGACGAAAGTGGTGTAGACATACACGATGTTAAAAAGATTTTTATTCATCAGGCCAATGAAAAAATGGACGATGCTATTTTAAAACGTTTTTACCGTCAGTTTAAAATGCCTATTCCAGATAATGTTATGCCAATGACTATTGGTAACTTAGGTAACAGCTCTGTTGCTACCGTCCCTACGCTTTTCGATATGGTTAGACACAATAAATTAGAAAATCATAGTCTTAACAAGGGTGATGTTATTATATTTGCCAGCGTTGGTGCAGGAATGCACATTAATGCCATAGTTTACAAATATTAAATAGCACCGCAGAAGCGGAATAAGAATAGTATGTACGAAAGCCATTTTCCACATAAGCGTTATAAAAACACCATTGAATTCTTAGAGATCCACGTTCCAAAAGCGTCGAGTCTTTTAGATTTAGGTGTAGTAAACCCGTTTACTAAAGTCATGGAAGACCATGGGTTTAAAGTTGAAAATACAACCGGTGAAGATTTAGATCTTGACACCTCAGCATTACAACATTCAAATGCCGATGTGGTTACCGCTTTCGAAATTTTCGAACACTTACTTTCGCCTTTTACGGTTTTAAAAGCTATTAAAGCCGATAAGTTAGTTGCCAGTGTGCCTCTTAAATTATGGTTTGCAGAAGCGTATAGAAGTAAAACCGATATGCGGGATAGGCATTACCACGAATTTGAAGATTGGCAGTTCGATTGGTTACTAGAAAAAGCTGGCTGGGAAATAAAAGCACGACATAAATGGACAAATCCAACAAATAAAATTGGTATCCGTCCTATTCTTAGGCGTTTTACGCCGCGCTACTATATTGTTTATGCTGAACGGATTTCAAAGTAAAATCTGCTTTTTATAAAAAATAGCTATCGTAATCTTTGCGATATAAGATTTAAATATTGAATTTCATAGCATGAATTTTTACATTGTCATTCCCGCACATAATGAAGATGATTCTATAGGTCGTACTTTAGAATCGTTAGCAAAACAAACCCTGTTGCCAAAACAATTGGTTATTGTTAATGACCATTCTACAGACAACACCCAAGCTATCGTAGAATCTTACATTGAAAAACATTCATGGATTTCTATTGTGAACGTACAATCGTCCGAAAAACATTTACCAGGTTCTAAAATTATAAATGCCTTTTACAAAGGATTAGATACGCTAGATGAGAATTATGACATCATGTGTAAGTTCGATGCCGATTTAATCTTCCCTGAAAACTATTTAGAAACGATTTCTAGTCATTTTAAAACCAATCCAACATTGGGTATGGTTGCTGGATTTTGCTACATTAAAAAGGATGAAGATTGGATTTTAGAAGATTTAACTAACAAAGACCATATTCGCGGAGCTCTTAAGGCTTACCGAAAACAATGCTTTTTAGATATTGGAAAATTAAAGCCTGCCATGGGTTGGGATACCATTGATGAATTATTAGCAAAGTTTAATCATTGGGAAATTCTTACCGATGAATCACTGCACGTAAAACACCTAAAACCTACTGGCGCAAGTTATAATAAAGCTTCAAAATATATGCAAGGTGAAGCCATGTACAAAATGCGTTATGGCTTTTCTATCACCGCTATTTCTGCTTTGAAACTAGCCATGAAGAAAAAGAATCTCTCTCTTTTTAACGATTATATGTCTGGCTATTTTAAAGCTAAAAACGAAAATATAGAACCTTTAGTGACTCCAGAACAAGGCGAATTTATAAGAAAGTTACGTTGGAAAGGGATGCTGAAGAAATTTGGGTTTTAGTTAGTGGTTAGTGGTTAGTGGTTAGTGGTTAGTGGTTAGTGGTTAGTGGAAAAAAATAAATTCAGTATACATTCAAAAATTTATCGCTTTTGATTTCACGACAATCAGTTGCCGTAATATTTCCTTAATAATGAGAACCTGAAACAAATTCTAGTAGACAAAACCTCAGCTAAAAGTAATAAACTATTTCGCCGTGTCATGCTGAATTCTTATCAAAGACTATGTTATATCATACTAATTAATTTATACTCCAACGTTCTATGTTTGCATGGTGTTCGAGCGGAGTCGAGAACTAAAATTTATTTATGGAATAGTATATTATTCTCCACTACACTCGAAGACCGCTATAATGATGTTTTGAATTTTATAAGATATTACAAGAACGAGAATATATCTGAAGTTTATTCTAATAACATTTTGTATCTCCATGGTGTTCGAGCGGAGTCGAGAACATATCACACTAGGTGCTATCGCACCAATTCAAAGCATAAA
Organism: Formosa bonchosmolovskayae; assembly: GCF_051016085.1. Lineage (GTDB taxonomy): Bacteria > Bacteroidota > Bacteroidia > Flavobacteriales > Flavobacteriaceae > Formosa. Next base: position 1,948,668 of record NZ_CP174605.1, on the reverse strand, counting down.
AAAACACCTCAACATATACTGCTGAGGTGTTTTTGATTTATAATGATACTCTAAAATAATTTCAGAGTGACCTATTTACTTTAAACTCGCTAAACTAGATGTAATCGTTTCAATTTTAGCTAAAGCATCTACTTCTTTTTTACGTTCGTTAGCAATGACTTGCTCAGGTGCTCCTGCTACAAAACGTTCGTTAGATAACTTCTTTTGAACCGATTTCAAGAAACCTTCCGTGTATTTTAATTCTTCGGTTAGCTTTACAATCTCCGCTTCAACATCTATTGCGCCTTCCATAGGAATAAAATACTCGTTAGATTTTACTCGGAATGTTAAAGCGCCTTCTACTGGTTCTGTAACATAATCGATAGCCTCCAAGTTCCCTAATTTAGAGATGACAGCATCGAAAGCAGTATTCGCATTTTCGTTATTAATTACAGAGAAACCAATAGCATCTTTAAACGCAATATTTTTCTCTTTACGAACGGTTCTAATTCCAGAAATCACTTCCGAAGCAAATTCAAACTGAGCAATTAAATCTTTATTTATCGCCTTCGCTTCTGGCCATTTTGCAACGATTAATGCTTCTTCCGGCGTACGCTCAGCAATATATTGCCAAATATCTTCGGTTAAGAACGGCATAAACGGGTGAAGAATTTTTAAATTATCTTCGAAACGAGCCATTACACTATTGTACGTTGTAGCATCGATTGGTTGCTGATAAGCAGGTTTAACAATCTCTAGTAACCAGCCACAGAAATCGTCGTAAATCAATTTATAAATACTCATTAAGGCATCGCTTAAACGGTATTTACTAAAGTGGTCTTCAATTTCTACTAATGCATCTTGGAACTTCGCTTCGTACCATTCTAGAGCAATTTTACTAGACTGTGGTTGCTCAATAGTTTCACTAACTTCCCATAAATTGGTTAAGTTAAAAGCGTTCCAAATTTTATTTCCGAATCCTTTTCCTTGTTGGCAAAGGGCTTCATCGAACATTAAATCGTTTCCAGCAGCCGAACTTAAAAGCAATCCTACACGCACACCATCTGCACTATAATCATCTATAAGTTTAAGTGCGTCTGGTGAATTACCAAGAGATTTACTCATTTTACGACGTTGCTTATCGCGAACTAATCCCGTTAAGTATACGTTATTAAATGGTCTTTCGTCTTTGTACTCGTAACCCGCAATAATCATTCTAGCCACCCAGAAAAATAAAATGTCTGGCCCGGTTACTAAATCGTTTGTTGGATAATAATACTTGATTTCTTCATTCTCTGGATTACTAATCCCGTCGAATACACTCATTGGCCATAACCAAGACGAGAACCAAGTATCTAAAGCATCGGTATCTTGTTTTAAGTCTTCAGCTTTTAAATCGGCTTTCCCCGTTTTTTCCTGTGCTAAGGCCACTGCTTTTTCAATAGTTTCAGCAACTACGAAATCTTCTTTTCCATCACCATAGAAATATGCAGGTATTTGTTGTCCCCACAATAACTGGCGCGAAATATTCCAATCACGGATATTTTCCATCCAGTGACGGTAGGTGTTTTCGAACTTCTTCGGGAACAATTTAATTTCGGCATCTTCACCTAAAACCGCTTCGATAGCAGGCTTCACTAAATCTTCCATTTTTAAGAACCACTGGTCGCTTAAGCGAGGTTCGATAACCGCTTTAGTACGCTCAGACGTTCCTACTTTATTTACGTGAACTTCAGTTTTCACTAAAATCCCTAGAGCATCTAATTCTTTAGCTACATTTTTTCTAGCGTCAAAACGATCTTGACCTTCAAATTGCAATCCGAAACTATTTAAAGTCGCATTGGCATTAAAGATATCAATTACTTCTAAATTGTGCTTATCTCCTAAATTCTTATCATTTTCATCGTGTGCAGGCGTTACTTTTAAACATCCTGTACCGAATTCTAAATCGACATATTCATCTTCTATTATTGGCACTACACGATTAGAAATTGGCACAATCGCTTTCTTTCCTTTTAAGTGTGTAAAACGCTCATCGTTCGGATTAATACAAATGGCTGTATCCCCAAAAATAGTTTCAGGACGTGTAGTTGCAATGGTTAAGGTATCGTCGCTACCTTCAATTTTATAGTTTATATAATATAAATTCCCTTGACGTTCTTCGTGAATAACTTCTTCGTCAGACAAGGTCGTTTGTGCTTCTGGATCCCAGTTTACCATACGATAACCACGGTAAATTAATCCTTTGTTATGCAAGTCGACAAATACTTTAATTACAGCTTCCGACATATCGTCGTCCATTGTAAATTTAGTTCTATCCCAATCGCAAGAACATCCTAATTTTTTAAGTTGCTCAAGAATTACCCCACCGTACTCTTCTGTCCACTCCCAAGCATGGGCTAAGAATTCGTCCCGAGTAAGGTCGTTTTTATCTATACCTTGTTCCTTTAATTTAGCAACTACTTTGGCTTCGGTAGCAATAGAGGCGTGATCGGTTCCAGGCACCCAACATGCATTCTTACCTAACAATCGGGCACGGCGCACCAATACATCTTGAATGGTATTGTTTAGCATGTGTCCCATATGCAACACACCGGTAACATTTGGTGGCGGAATTACAATAGTATACGGTTCTCTTTCGTCTGGTGTAGAATGAAAATAATTGTTTTTCATCCAGTAATCGTACCATTTACTTTCTACTGAATTAGCATCATATTTTGAAGGAATATCCATCGGCATAATTTTGAATCTTTGTATTGCTTAAAGCGAAAAAACACAACCTAAAATACGTCCTTAACGAGATCACTATTTAGAGTTAGTTTGAACACTTTGGAATAGTTTTTGAATATAAGATGCAAAAGTACTTATTATTCTTTTGATGTGAAATTATATTGCGTGTTTATAGAATTACTACCTTAATATATTATTAATCTAGAATCAATAACGCTAATAATCTTGCATAATGAGTAAAAAGTATTTACGTTTACACTAAAATTAAATTAAATTATCATGAAACAGATTATAACTATTTTATTTATCGGACTAGTAACATTCTCAATTCAGGCGCAAAACAAAGTCGCAAAAATTGAATTTAAAACAGATGTTATAGACTACGGAACAATTAATAAAGGAGCTGATGGCGTTCGTGTTTTTGAATTTACAAACACTGGAGATGCCCCTCTTATTGTTTCTAAAGTAACCTCTAGTTGTGGTTGTACTGTGCCTAAAAAACCAGATGCTCCAATTATGCCAGGTGCTACAGGAGAAATCTCTGTAAAGTATGATACGAACCGTGTTATGCCTATTAGAAAAACGATTACGGTTATGTCTAACGCAGAAACACCAACAGTAGCTTTAAAAATTAAAGGTGAAGTTATCGATCCGAGTGCTACAAAATAAAAGCTGAATCCTGTATTCAACTACTTATATATTAAACCTCTTAAGTGTACACTCAAGAGGTTTTTTTATGGCGTATAATTAAAAACAATAGCCATCATCCTTCTAAGAATCTCTCTAAATTAAAGGGCTGAGGATGTTAAAAGACTTAAAATACTTATAAATATAAATATCGTATATCGGAATTGCAGTATATTGTAATCTCGATCCATTATAATCACGTACAAGAGATAAAATTCTAATAATCTATGATCCTTAAATCTATTAAAACTTTAATTTTTTGCAGTTTTATTATCTGCGTTAGCTGTAAAGACAACACCCCCGAAAACACTAAAAAAACAATGAGCGACAATGTACTTATCCAGGAATGGACAGGACCTTACGACGGCGTTCCTGCATTCGACAAAATGTCTGTAGCAGCTGTAAAACCAGCTATGGAAGAAGCTATGGCTCTTAACCTTGCAGAAATAGATTCTATTGCCAACAACGAAGAACCTCCAACTTTCGAAAATACAATTGTAGCTATGGAACGTGCTGGAAAACCTTTAGGACGCGTCTTTGCCTATTACGGCATTATGAGTTCCAATGTATCTACGCCAGAATTTAGAACTGTTCAAGCAGAACTAGCACCTAAACTATCTGATTTTAGATCTAAAATTTCCCAGAACGAAAAACTCTTCAAGCGAATAAAAACAGTTTACGAAGATGCTTTAGAACATCCTTTAGAAGATCAAGCGCAACGTGTAGTGGAATTAACGTACAAGCAATTTGAAATGAATGGTGCAAACCTAGATGCTGAAAAGAAAAAACGCTATGCTGAAATAAACAAAGAACTATCTTCACTTTACACCGCCTTTGGAAATAACATTTTGCATGACGAAGAAAACTACATTACCTACTTAACCGAAGATCAATTGGGAGGATTAGCCGATGGGTTTATAAAATCTGCAGCAAAAATAGCGACAGATAAGGGTGAAGATGGAAAATATGCGATTACCAATACTCGTTCTTCAATAGATCCATTTTTAACCTACTCTACCCATCGCGAATTACGAAAACAAGTTTGGGAAAACTACTATTCTAGAGGCGATAATGGAGATGAATTTGATAATAATGAGATTATTGTTCAAATTTTAAAATTGCGAAAAGAACGTGTTGGCCTGATGGGATACGACAACTATGCAGCATGGCGTTTACAAGACCGAATGGCTAAAACACCAGAAAACGCTATGGATTTAATGATGGCTGTCTGGCCGGCATCCATTGCTAGAGTACAAGAAGAAGTTCAAGATATGCAAACCGTAGCAAACGAACTTGGAGATAATATTACTATAGCACCATGGGACTATAGATATTATGCAGAAAAAGTGCGTAAAAAGAAATACGATTTAGACAGTGATGAGGTAAAACAATACCTGCAATTGGATAAATTAACAGAAGCCATGTTTTTTGTTGCTGGCGAATTATTCAATTATAACTTCACTCCGGTTTCCGATGGATCTGTTCCTGTGTTCCAAGAAGATGTAAAAGTTTGGGAGGTTACAGATAAAGATTCCGGTAAACATATTGGATTATGGTATCTAGATCCTTATGCCAGACAAGGTAAACGCTCTGGAGCTTGGGCTACAACGTACAGAAGCTCATCGTCTTTTGATGGCGACACTAATGTATTAGCATCCAATAATTCTAATTTTGTAAAACCTGCTCCGGGAGAAGCTGTTTTAGTTTCTTGGGACGATGCCATTACATTTTTTCATGAATTTGGTCATGCCCTACACTTCTTTTCGGCAGACGTAAAATACCCGACTTTAAATGGAGGCGTACGAGATTATACAGAATTTCAATCGCAATTATTAGAACGTTGGTTATCTACAGACAAAGTCATTAACACCTATTTGGTACACTACAAAACCGGTGAACCTATTCCGGCTAGTTTAGTTGAAAAAATAAAAAAAGCATCTACATTTAATGAAGGCTTTAATACTACCGAATATTTAGCTTCTGCCCTTATCGATATGAAAATACATTTAGCAGATCCTGAACATATGGATGTAGATACTTTTGAACGCGAAACGTTAGACGCCTTAGGAATGCCAAAGGAATTACCTATGCGACATAGAACACCGCAGTTTAGCCATGTATTTTCAGGCGAAGGATATGCTACGGCATATTACGGATACATGTGGGCAGATGTTTTAACAAGCGATGCCGCAGAAGCTTTTAAAGAATCTGAAGGTGGATTTTACGATAAAGAGGTTGCGAAGAAGTTGGTAAAATATTTATTTGCACCTCGAAATGCCATGGATCCTGCAGAGGCCTATAAGAAATTTAGAGGTCGCGATGCAAAGATTGAAGCTTTAATGAAAGACCGTGGATTCCCGATTAAATAATGCAACTAGTTAAGAGAACACTTATTTAGTTTCTTTGCTAAATATTAACGGAATGAGCAATAATTATTAAGTTAAGAGACCATTCTAATTTATAATTATTGCTTATTTTAGATTGACTTAAAGTGTGTTTATAGCCAATAACAATACAACGATTTCTAGTTGACTTACACTCTAAATTTCAAGTCATTTAACATGCTTTTTAAAACGTATTAAAAACAAAAACGACATCAAAAAACAAAAATAATGTTAGCATCTACTCGTGAAAAATTACAGAAAGTTAGTACTGCAACACTTGCAACAGCACTGTTTAAACAAGGATTAAAAAATCAATTTATTCAAGGTGTAAAACCACTTGCAAAAGGAAAACCTAATATGGTAGGAGAAGCCTTTACATTGCGATACATTCCCGCTAGAGAGGATCTAAATCCGATTACCGTTTTTAAAGACCCTCAACACCCACAGCGAGTCGCAGTAGAAACCTGCCCTAAAGGAGCTGTTTTAATTATGGACAGCCGAAAAGACTGCAGAGCCGCTTCTGCTGGTTCCATATTAGCATCTCGCTTAATGGTTAGAGGTGCAGCAGGTTTGGTTACAGATGGAGGCTTTAGAGATTCTGCCGAAATCGCAAAACTAGATATGCCATCTTACCACCAAACACCTTCCGCTCCAACAAACTTAACCTTGCATCAAGCTTTAGACATCAATGTCCCTATTGGTTGTGGAGATGTTGCCGTATTTCCTGGCGATGTTTTAGTAGGCGACGATGATGGTGTAATTGTTATTCCAGCACATTTAGCAGACGACATGGCAACTGAAGCTATAAATATGACACTTTACGAGGATTTCGTTACCGAAAGAGTTTTAGCAGGCCATACTATAATTGGATTATATCCACTTACTAAAGAAGAGAACGCAGACGCTTTCGAATCGTGGAAAAAAGAAAACAAATCTGCGAATTAACCTATCATTCACAGATAGATTTACAGATAAATTACATCGCACTATATCATAAAAAAACACATTTTTAATGTGTTTTTTTTATGTTTAACATCTTAGTATTTCTCAGTCAAAAACAGACTAAAAAGAGTCGCTCTTGATTACATCGTTAATATCAAAAATACCTCATAGCACTACTTCTTTTTACCCTTCTTAATTAATCTTACCATTAGAAAAACATAAATTTAAAGCAGATATGTTTTCAACATTATAAAGGTGTCATTTACAAAACTCAAATTAGATGTATATACACGGTTTTTATTTCCTACATTAGTTACCTAAAGAAGCCCCGAACCTTATATAGTATCATTATAACACCCTTTCAATAAATTAAAGTAGACTATGAAAATTGAATTAAAACTAATCTTTATATTGTGTTTATCCCCATTATTTGTAAATGCTCAGACAGATGTTATCACCAAAAAACAGAGTATTTCTGTTCCTAAAATTAATTATAAAGTATTAGAAGATTCAGAACCATGGAAAGACACTGAAGATTGGACGGAAGTAAAAACAGTTTCGGTAGACGCTAATGGTATTCCAGAAGATGCTATTGTTCTTTTTTCAGGTAATAATTTAGATGCTTGGCAGTCACCTCAGCTTCCATCTCCTGCAAACATGGAACAAGCAGAAGTTATTTCTCCAGCATTGACTTCCGATTATATTGGACAAGTTACTAAATGGGAAATTGTAGATCAAGCTATGCGCAACGCTCCTAAATCAGGTTCTGTAGCAAGTAAGCAATCTTTTGGAAGTGTACAAATGCATATAGAATGGCTAGCTCCAAAAGCAGAACATGTTACCGGACAAGATTATAGTAATAGTGGTATCTTCTTTATGGGACTTTACGAGGTACAAGTTCTTAATTCCTATAAAAACCCAACCTATAGTAATGGTCAGGCAAGTTCTGTTTATAAACAAAACAGACCACTTGTAAATGCTTCGAAACCTACAGATGTTTGGCAGAGTTACGATATTGTTTTTACAGCTCCAACGTTCGATACCAATCAAAAACTGATATCACCTGCATACCTTACCGTATTTCACAACGGTGTCTTAGTTCAAAATCATTTTGAGTTACAAGGTCCAACTCTTTTTATTGGTGAAAGTGATTATGTTTATCATCAAGAGAAACTGCCTTTAGTATTGCAAAACCACGGTTTGCCTGTACTTTATAGAAACATTTGGTTAAGGGAATTGTAATCTATAAAAGCTCATAGGTTTTAACGCAATGCATAAAAGTATGAGCGCTTATATTTTAAGTATCTATTTAAGAAACAATAAATCTCTGGAACATTATTTTAACGGGGCTTTGAGCTGAAAACTATAACTCTTTATCACCCCATTTCTGGTCACTTTTATACGTATATCATCGCCTTCTTTGGCATAAAATAATCGGATAATCTCGTGAATTTTATAATCATGAGCCCTCCTGTTATTTACACTTAATACAATATCTCCAACCAAAAGTCCGGCCTGTTGTGCGGGTGAGTTTTCACGCAACTCGACAATAGTATACGCGGGCTTAAATTCAAAATTATAAGATGGCTTTAATTCAAGATCTAAATTTATAGTCGTATCGGAAAACGCATTAGAAGTAGAGTTATCGTCGTCTACAACTAATAATTCTCCATGATGTTCTAATTCAATCCCGCTTTTGTTATAGCTAAATTCATCTTTATAAAATCTATTCTTTTTTAGAGTTAATCGTGCGTTTCGGTAATCTACAATCATATTAAAACGTTTTAAAACATTACCTGAGACACTTCCGTTTCGTATTTTTAGCCGTTTAGCAAAATGTATAGCACTAGAATCGGGATAAGACACATTAACCTGTTTTAAGGTAAAAGATCTAATTTTAAGCTCCTGTATTTTCGCCCGTTTTCCATACACACTACCACTGAGTCCGTTCCCTAAAAAATCTATAAAGTAATTTTCATTTTCATATAACCCTAAATTTTCATCCTCAAAAATCCACATCGAATCACTACCTCCAGAATCCACCAATAACTTTACAGGTACATATGTATCGTTCAATTTAACTTGAGCATTTATATAGGGCTTATTATTATAAAATTCGAAATTTACTGTTTCGCATGATTCACATGCTTTATAAACATATTCATTAGGATGGTGCAGTTTTATAAAACGTCTGCCGTAATTAATTTCAACTACAAAATCTTTAAATATATCGAATCCAATAATGCCATGGATGGGAACTCCTAATTGCGGCGTAAAATTTAAACTCGCATCATGAATAGCATATATTTCTTGATTTAGATTTACAGCCTCTCCTATTTTAAAAACATTATTTCTAGACTTTAAGGCTTCAAACGCATCGCCTTCACCTAAGCCACGTAAAATAAATGCTTCTGTATTATTTATTTTAAGCGTATCCTTTTCGTTTAAAAAGCTAAAAACAATGGGTTTAGAAACACCCGTATCCAGTATAAAAGACAAGTCTACACCATTAATTTGAACTGGAATTACAACTAAATTATTAATTAATTTGAAGCGCACTTTATCCGACTTCTTATTATTCTGAAGTTTAAATTTTGTCTGTGAAATTCCTATAAAAGGCACACAAAACAGAAATACTAAAAAAAAGCGCAAATTTTTCATGATTACACAATATTTACCCTCTTTAATTTACGAATTTATTTTTATAACATCATAATTAGTGCTTTCTCAGAAAATTCATCAACTTTGTAGTATAATTTTTATACTATGCCAAAGATATCTAATAAGGGCCAGAACATGCCCGAATCTCCAATTCGTAAATTGGTTCCCTACTCAGAAAAAGCATACAAAGCTGGAAAAAAAGTGTATCATTTAAATATTGGTCAGCCTGATATTAAAACACCTCAAGTCGCTTTAGACGCAGTAAAAAATAACACTTTAACAACTATAGAATACTCACGCTCTGAAGGTTCTGAAGAATATAGAACCAAGATTGCGAATTACTACCATAAGAATGATATTGAAGTAAAACACGACGATATTATTGTTACCACGGGAGGAAGTGAAGCTTTACTTTTTGCGTTTGGAAGCATTATGGATACCGATGATGAAATTATTATACCTGAACCATTTTATGCTAATTATAACGGATTCTCGACATCTTCTGGTGTAAACGTGGTTCCTGTAATTTCTAAAATTGAGAATAATTTTGCTTTACCTCCTATTTCTGAATTCGAAAAACTAATTACTCCTAAAACCAAGGCCATCTTAATTTGTAATCCTGGTAATCCTACAGGGTATTTATATTCTAAAGAAGAAATTCTTCAACTTGCTGAATTAGTTAAAAAACATGATTTATTTTTAATTGCAGACGAAGTATATAGAGAATTTGCTTACGATGGTGTAAAGCATCATTCTATTATGTCTATTGATGGTTTAGAAGATTATGCCATTATGATAGATTCTGTGTCTAAACGTTACAGCATGTGTGGCGCAAGAATTGGATGTCTTGTCTCTAGAAATAAGGATGTTATTAAAACAGCCTTAAAGTTTGCACAAGCCCGTTTAAGTCCGCCAACATTAGCACAAATCGCAAGTGAGGCCGCTTTAGATACGCCACAAAGTTATTTTGATGAGGTAATTACAGAATATGTAGACCGCAGAAACACTTTAATCTCTGAATTACAAACCATCGAAGGTGTAAAAATAGGGGTACCAAAAGGTGCTTTTTACTGTATTGTAGAACTTCCTATTAAAAACGCCGATAAATTTGCTCAATGGTTATTAGAAGAGTTTGATGTAGATCAGGAAACTGTAATGGTTGCTCCTGCAGCTGGATTTTACTCAACACCAAATATGGGATTAAATCAAATTAGAATTGCTTACGTTTTAAATAAAGAAAGTTTAATTAAAGCTGTTCATCTTTTAAAAGAAGCTTTAAAAGTTTATAAAGACTAGTGAATATACAACACCATGTTTCTTTAAAACCCTATAATACTTTTGGAATAGATGTTGTTGCAAAGCATTTTGTAACAATATCTACTCTGGAAGATTTAAAAGAGGTTTTAACTCTTAAGGACTACCCTAACAAACTTCTTTTAGGTGGCGGGAGCAATATATTATTAACTAAAGACGTAGATGCTTTAGTCATTCTTATCCGTTTAAAAGGTATTTCTATTGTATCTCAAACCAACGATACCGTTTTAGTGAAAGCCAATGCAGGTGAAAATTGGCACGAATTTGTGCTATGGACCTTAGCACAAGATTTTGGCGGATTAGAAAATTTATCCCTAATCCCTGGAAATGTGGGCACTTCACCTATTCAGAATATTGGCGCATACGGCGTAGAATTAAAAGATACTTTTGAATCTTGCGAAGCTTTAAATATCGAAACCCATGCGATAACTACATTTAATAAAGATGCATGTGCGTTCGACTATAGAAATTCTATATTTAAACAACACGCTAAAGGCCAATACATCATTACCTCGGTAACCTTTAAACTAAGTACTAAAAACCACCAACTTCACACCAACTACGGTGCTATAAAATCGGAATTGGAAACCAGAAATATTATAGAACCTACAATACAAGAGGTTTCTAAAGCGGTAATAGCCATTCGAGAAAGCAAATTACCTAACCCGAAAGAAATTGGAAACAGTGGTAGTTTTTTTAAAAATCCTGTAGTAGATAAATCTGTTTATTTAGACCTATTGAAACAGTTTCCCAATGCTCCAAGTTATCCGGTTTCAGAACGCCTTGTAAAAATCCCAGCGGGTTGGCTTATAGAAACTGCTGGATTTAAAGGAAAACGATTAGGGAATTACGGTGTACATAATAATCAAGCGCTAGTTTTAGTGAATTACGGCGGTGCTTCTGGTTTTGACATTTTAAGATTATCCGAAATTATACAAACTACGATTAAAAGAATCTTCAATATAACCATCGAATCCGAGGTTAATATCTTATAATTCGCAATTTTTTATATAACTTTGGTTAATTGCGTCCATTTGTAATTAACTAACTAAAACTGATATTTTGATTGCACCTATCGAACAAGAGATTGTTGAATTATTAAAGCATGGCGATAAAAAAGCTATTGCTTTACTATACCAGCACTATGCCGATTCGCTATTAGGTGTTATATCTAAAGTAATCGCCGATGAAGATTTAGCACAAGATGTGCTTCAAGAAAGTTTTATAAAAGTCTGGAAGAAAGCAAAGTCTTACGACTCAAGTAAGGCAAAACTATTTACTTGGTTATACAGAATTTCTTACAATACAGCTATCGATAAAGTCAGATCTGTATCAAATAAAGAAAGTAAAGAAGTCCAAATTGAAGGTTCAAACGTATATACTATATCGGCTAAAGGTTTAAATCAAGATGTCATGGACATTAAAAAGCACCTCCAGTCTATAGACCCAAAGTACCAAATTGTACTTAATGCCCTTTTCTTTGAAGGCATGACCCAGCAAGAAGCTAGCGATGAATTAGAAATTCCGTTAGGCACTATAAAATCGAGATTAAAAATAGGACTTCGCGAGTTGAAAAAAATTTACGATCCAGAATAAATAACAGTCATGAATGATAAAATAACTACATTTTTAAATTCTGATCTTTTAGAGAAATATCTAATAGGAGAAACGACTTCAGAAGAAAACGAATTAGTTGAAAATTATATCTCTAAATTTCCAGAAGTAGAGAATGCTTACAACACCATGCAACATCATTTAGAAATCACCTCTAAATTTAATGCCGTTGAAGCTCCATCTTCGGTATTAGTGAATATTTTACAAACACTGGACGATGAAAAGCCAGTAATTAAATTAGACACCGAACCTAATACACAAAAATCGTGGTACGGATACGCCATAGCAGCTAGTTTTGTCGCTGTGCTGTTTGCTTGTGCTTCCGTTTTCATTTTTTCTAAGAACTTAGAATTAAAGAAAGAAAATCAAATTGTTGTTGATGAGATATTCGACTTAAGAAGCGACATCGAATTAAACAATCAGAAACTAGATAATGTCATGGCTCAGTTTAAGCAATTAAACAATCCTGAAACACAGAAATACATTATTAAAGGAAATAACCGAGCAAAAAACTTAAAAACGGTTGCTTACATTAATCCTAAAGAGAGAACATCTATGTTAGATGTGGTCTCTTTACCAGAATTACCACAAGAACAATGCTATCAAATTTGGGCAGAATTAAATGGTAAAATGATAAGCCTAGGAATTCTAGACGAAACAGATAGACAACTAAAATCTATTCCATATACAGAAAATGCACTCGGATTAAACATTACTATCGAGCCTAAAGGCGGTAATACAAATGCATCTTTAGAAAATTCTGTTGCCGAAATTGAATTAAATAGTAGAGAATAAACACAATCAACTATTAGCGATTAGGGCCTCACTTTTAATTAAAAGTGAGGCCTACTTTTTTTTACGCTTTATTAAAATATAGTACCTTTGCAAAACATTAAATAGGTTTTTAAAACATCAGATTTATATACAACCTATTGATTAAATATACGGTTATGAAATTATTCATTTTAACATTAGTTTTATTAGGACTAGGAGTTGCAGGAATTGCGATTAAAATATGGGCAAAAAAAGATGGTAAATTTGCAGGAACATGTGCAAGCCAAAACCCGATGTTAAACAAATCTGGCGAATCTTGCGGATTTTGTGGAAAAACGCCAGAACAATATAAAGACTGTAGCGAACCTCAACACTCTTAAGTCCCTTCATGGTTGCACTCGACATTTTATTCTACAGTTTTGTAGCAATTGTCCTTATTCAGTTATTTTATTATTTAATTTTTCTTAGAACGTTTGCGTATCTAAAACCTAAACCTACACAAAAAACTGACCTTCCTGTTTCTGTAATCGTCTGTGCAAAAAATGAAGAAGAGAATTTAAAAAAATTCCTCCCTTCCATCTTAAATCAGGACTACCCGATTTTTGAAGTTGTTCTTATTAATGACGCATCTCATGATGACACATTAAGTGTTTACGAACATTTTTCGGAACAATACAACAACATTAGAATTGTTGACGTAAAAAACACAGAAGCATTTTGGGCAAATAAAAAATACGCTTTAACACTAGGAATAAAAGCATCAAAGTACAATCACTTATTATTTACAGATGCCGACTGTACGCCACTAAGCAACACGTGGATTACAGAAATGGCTAGTGCCTTCGAGACTAAAAAATCTATTGTTTTAGGGTATGGTGGCTATGCAAAAATTAAAAACTCGCTTTTAAATAAGTTAATCCGATTTGAAACGGTATTAACGGCTTCTCAGTATTTTTCTTATGCTAAATTAGGCGTTCCTTACATGGGTGTTGGTCGTAATTTAGCTTACACCAAACCTTTGTTTTTCGAAGCGAATGGTTTTATAAATCACATGAAAGTGGGTTCTGGAGACGATGACTTATTTGTAAACCAAATGGCAACAAGTAAAAATACAGCACTTTGTTTTACGCCAGAAAGTTTCACAAAATCGCAACCTAAAAAAACCTTTGGTGCTTGGATAAAGCAAAAACGCAGACATGTGTCTACAGTTGCTCATTATAAAAAAAGTCATCAGTTTTTATTGGGATTATTCTATGCCTCACAACTTCTATTTTGGATCTTAGGTATTGTATTATTATCCCTTTTATTTAGGTGGGAAATCGTAGTTGGCTTATTTACCTTACGTATTTTGGTACAATGGATTATCATGGGAAAAAGCGCTAAAAAACTTAACGAATCCGACTTAGTCATCCTAATTCCTTTCTTAGAACTTTTCGTTATTCTAACGCAATTAGGTATATTTATAACGAATAAGATCTCAAAAACCCATACTTGGAAATAGAACACGCCATACAAAAAGCCAAACAAAACGATCAAAAAGCGTTTAATTATCTACTTCACACCTACTGGGAAGATGTTTATGGGTTTCAGTTAAAACGGATTGGAAACGAAAATGATGCCGAGGATATTACCATACAAACCTTTTCTAAAGCTTTCGATAAAATTGACACCTACAACCAAGACTATGTTTTTAAAACTTGGTTAATTACCATTTCTAAAAATCTACATATTGATTTACTTCGGAAGGAAAAAAGCTCCATCTCTCGTCAGATAACTAAATCTGATGAAAAAGCCATTAATCAGGTTTTAGACGAATCTCCTTCTGCCGAAGACAAAATTATTACCGAACAAAATTTAGCCAAGCTACTAAGAGATATAAAGAAGTTAAAACCGCATTATCAAGAGGTGATTAATCTTCGTTATTTTCAGGAGTTATCCTATAAAGAAATTTCAGTAGAACTTAAGGAGCCTATAAATAATGTGAAGGTAAAATTGCTTCGAGCAAAAAAACTTCTTGCCGAAATTATTCAAAACCCATAACATTCAATATTTTATATTTTGATTAGTTTCCGCTAGACCGCAATATGTTGCTAGAATTCGGAGATGATTATCTTAATGGGTTATAACACACTTTTTAGATTATACTTTGTATCTTTGCTTTTCGAAAAGAAACAATTTATGAATTCAGAAACTGCTTCAAACATTCTTCCGGATCGTCTTCCAAAACCAAAATGGTTACGTGTAAAATTACCTACGGGAAAAAAATATACAGAGCTTAGAAGTCTAGTAGATAAATATAGCTTAAATACTATTTGTACATCAGGAAGTTGCCCGAATATGGGTGAGTGCTGGGGAGAAGGTACTGCAACATTTATGATTTTAGGGAATGTTTGTACACGATCTTGTGGATTTTGCGGTGTAAAAACCGGACGTCCTGAAACGGTAGATTGGGATGAACCTGAAAAAGTTGCGCGCTCCATTAAATTAATGAAGATTAACCACGCCGTGCTTACTAGTGTAGATCGTGACGATTTAAAAGATATGGGAAGCATCATGTGGGCCGAAACAGTGAAAGCTGTAAGACGTATGAATCCGGAGACAACTTTAGAAACTCTTATTCCAGATTTTCAAGGGTTAGAACAACATATTGATCGCATTATCGAGGTGGCTCCTGAGGTGGTCTCTCACAACATAGAAACGGTAAGACGTTTAACTCGTGATGTAAGAATACAAGCAAAATACGACCGTAGTTTAGGCGTTTTAAAATATTTGAAATCTCAAGGACAACGCAGAACTAAATCTGGAATCATGCTAGGTCTTGGCGAATTACGAGAAGAAGTTATTGAAACCTTACACGACTTAAGAGCTAACGATGTAGATGTAGTTACTATTGGTCAGTATTTACAACCTAGTAAAAAGCATTTACCTGTTAAACAATTTATAACGCCAGATCAATTTGCAGAATACAGAGAAATTGGTTTAGAGTTAGGATTTAGACATGTAGAAAGTAGTTCTTTAGTACGTTCTTCTTACAAAGCACAGAAACATATTAACTAATGATTAATGTTGCTATAAATGGATTTGGTCGTATCGGACGTCGTGTATTTCGTCTTTTACAAAACCATCCCAACATTAATGTAGTTGCCATAAACGATTTAGCAGATGCTTATACATTGAGCCATCTGCTAAAATACGATAGCATTCACGGTGTTTCAACACAGTCCATTTCTTACAAAGGAACCGATATTGTTGTTAACGATGTACACATTCCGTTATTAAATGAAACCCACCCGAAATCCATTGACTGGTCGCCTTATCATGTAGATTTTGTAGTAGAATCTACCGGTAAGTTTAAAACCAAGGCAGAGCTTCAGCATCACATAAACAACGGCGCGAAACGTGTTATATTAAGTGTTCCAGCTCTAGAAGACGATATTAAAACTATAGTTCTTGGTGTTAATGACAATTTAATAGATGGTTCTGAAACCATTATTTCTAATGCCTCTTGTACAACAAACAATGCGGCACCCATGATGGCTATTATTAATGAGCATTTTGGGATTGAGCAAGCCTATATTACCACGATTCACTCATACACTACAGATCAAAGTTTACACGATCAGCCTCACCGCGATTTACGTCGTGCACGTGCGGCAGGTCAGTCTATAGTCCCTACAACTACAGGAGCTGCAAAAGCATTAACTAAAATATTTCCCGAACTTTCCGAAGTTATAGGAGGTTGTGGTATTCGTGTTCCCGTAGCTAATGGTTCGCTTACAGATATTACATTTAATATCAAAAAAACGGCAACTATTGAAGACGTTAATTTAGCTTTTAAATCGGCTTCCGAAACGCATTACAAGTCTATTTTACAATATACAAACGCCCCAATAGTATCTATCGATATTGTTGGAAATCCACATTCCTGCATATTTGATTCTCAAATGACATCGGTAATCGGAAATATGGTGAAAATTATTGGATGGTATGATAATGAAACGGGGTATTCTAGTAGAATTATCGATTTAATATATAAATTATCTGAAAAATAATTATTTTCACTTGGTATCCTTATCTTTAGGCTCGAAGTAACTTATTTCTATGATTAATATCAAGTATTACATATGGGGACTTGTCATGTTATTGGCATTAGACCTACACGCTCAGGACACGGTTAACAATGACCCAGAAACCATCCAAAACACCATCGACTTTCGTATTACTCAAGCGCAATACGACATCGATAACAACAATTATTATCCAGCTAAGAAAAAATTGGAAGAGGCTTTAAGCCTTGCCGAAAGTATAGATAATAAAAAAAGTATTGGTCTAATACTTTCAAAATTTGGAAAACTTGAATTTCGAATAGACGAAACCTCTACAGCCATAAAAACACTAACAAAGGCTATTGAAGTACAGCGCTTTGCTATGGACGATGCTAATATCGCCGAAACCTACAAAACTTTAGGGAATGTTTTTATGTATCTTGATCAGTACGATGAGGCCTTAACATATTACAAATCTTCTTTAACCTTATTCGAACAAGAAAACTTAGAAGAATTTGAAGCAGAAGTTCTATTAAATCAAGGAAGAGCTTACCTCGGTTTAAAACAGTATAGAAAAGCACGCGTGCAAATAGATAAATCTTTAGCCTTAGCGCAACGATTCGATTTAGATAAAATTAAGAGTAGCGCACTAATTCATCAAGCCAAAGTATCTTATTTTTTAAACGACGATGAGAACGCTCTAAAATTAGGAAACCAAGGACTACAACTTGCTGAAAGCAATAATTACTCGGATGTTTTAAGTCATGGTTACTTAATCTTAAGTGAGTTGAATGAGAAATTAGGTAATTTTAAAGTATCTACTCAATATTTAAAAAAACACATTGCTTTGTCGGAAATGCTTTTAAAACAAAAGCGCGAAAATTTATCTCCAGAAAGTCAGGCAAAATTTATTTTAGACAATCAGACAGAATTTCAGAAAGAAAAAGAAGCCGATTTAGAAAAACTTAAAGTAGATAAAAGCTTAAATAAATTAGCGACAATATTAAGTATTGCGCTAATTACCATTCTATCTCTACTTACGCTTTCTCTATACAAAAACAACAACATTAGGTTAAAAACCAATAATATGTTGCATAAAAAAAACAGAGAATTAATCGTGGCTAAAGAAAAGGCAGAATTGGCTTCGAAAACCAAAGCAAACTTTTTATCGACGGTAACACACGAACTCCGAACGCCACTTTATGCCGTTACCGGTTTAACGAGCATGTTACTAGAAGAGAACCCAAAACCAGATCAAATTCAGCATTTAAAATCATTAAAATTCTCCGGTGATTATTTGCTAACCTTTATTAACGATATTCTACAAATCAATAAAATAGAAGCCAATAAAGTAGATATTGAGTATGAGGTTTTCGACTTAAAGAAGAAGGTTTCAGACGTCATTGCGGCCCTTAATAATTCGGCGATAGATAATGGTGTAAAAATTCATTTTGAATATGGTAAAGATTTACCAACCAACTATAAAGCCGATCAAATTAAAATATCTCAAATTTTAATTAACCTAATCGGAAACTCTATTAAGTTCACTAAAGATGGAGATATTTGGGTAAGAGTTAGTAAAATAAGCAATAACAACGATGTTTTTAATGTTAAATTTGAAATTGAAGATAACGGAATTGGGATTACCGAAGAGAAACAAAACCATATGTTCGAGAGTTTCTCTCAAGGATCAATTCAAATTAACAGAAAATACGGTGGTACAGGTTTAGGTCTTTCTATTGTTAAGGGATTAATAGATATTTTAGGTGGAAAAATTTACCTAAAAAGTAATTTAAATAAAGGGACAACCTTCTATTTTGAAATTCCTCTAAAACAAACAGAGGAGAAAATAGCGATTCCTAAAAACAAAAATTACTTTAAAGATGTAACCGAGTTAGAGTTAAGTAATATTAAAATTTTGGTGGTTGAAGACAACAAGATTAACCAAATGATTACAAACAAAATTCTAACAAAAATGAAGCTACAATGCGATATTGTAGACAATGGTGAGGAAGCTGTAGATTTAGTTAAAAACAACCATTACGATGTGGTTTTAATGGATATACATATGCCTGGTATTAGCGGTATAGAAGCCACTAAAATTATTAGAACGTTCGATAAAGACTTGACAATTTTTGCACTTACAGCGGTGACTATTGAAGATAAAATGCATGAATTTGAAGAAGCAGAATTCGACGATATTATTTCTAAACCATTTAAGCAAGCCGATTTCGAAAAGAAATTATACAAGGCGGTTATTGGAAACCCAGATAATATCGCTTAATGCGACGCGATAAAATTTACAACAGACTGATTAAATTCTGTAGCGCGATCTATTACAGCTTCAATACTTAAATAATGTAATGTATCGTCTAAAAACGAAAACTGATTTAAGCGCATAAAATCTTTTTCTGTTGTAATAATAAATGGTTTTTGCTTAAACACATCTAATTCTTCAGGAGTAAAATCGTGATGATCTTTAAAATTAAGGTGCTCAAATACTAATCCTTTTTCGGTTAAAAAGTCGACTAAAGGTTTCGGATTTGCTATTCCTGTGATTAAAGTAAATTTCGGGACTTTACCTAAAGGAATTTCTTGGCATTTAGATACTACAACGTCTGCATATTTTATACTGCTAAAAAACACTTTTTGAGTCGATTTTGGCGAAATATCATGTACAATTCTTGTCTTGTCAGTTTCAGAAAGCGTATTCGGACATTTCGTAACCACAATAATATGTGCACGTTTTGCGCCATTTTTTGGCTCTCTTAAATTTCCAGTAGGTAAAACAATATCCGAAGTATACAGATCGGCATAAGTTGTTAGTAAAATATTAAAACCCGCTTTTACTTTTCTATGTTGGTACGCATCATCTAAAAGAATAACATCCGGTTTGGGATGTAATGTCATTAGTTTTTCAATACCTGCTCTCCTATCCGCATCGACTGCTACCGTAATTTTATCGGCATATTTCGAGTAAAATTGAAAAGGTTCATCGCCTAAAACCGACGCCGTAATTCCCGCTTTTCCAATTTGAAATCCTTTACTTTTGCGTTTATAACCACGACTTAAAGTCGCGACCGTATGTTGGTCTTTTAAAAGTCTAATTAAATATTCAATCATTGGGGTTTTTCCCGTGCCACCAACACTTAAATTCCCGACACAAATTACAGGAAATGAGTACGACGTAGACTTAAAAAAACCTAATTCGAAAAATTTATTTCGCAACCATGTTACACCGTAATATACAGGCACGATTGGAAAGAGGATGTAACGCAATAATTTCATTGTAACGAAAGTAAATATTTTATCTTTGTTTTAAACCTAATACCAAAAATATTATGATTGTTCAGGACGTTATAAATCATCTTGAAGATTTTGCTCCCTTAAATTATGCCGAAGATTTCGACAATGTAGGTCTATTGGTTGGCGACAAAAACGAAAAACTAACTGGCGTTTTAGTCACCTTAGATACTTTAGAAGCGGTAGTAGATGAAGCCATAGAAAACAACTGCAATTTAATTGTTAGCTTTCACCCAATTATTTTTAAAGGGCTAAAAAAACTAACAGGAAAAACGTATGTTGAGCGTGTGGTTTTAAAAGCCATTAAGCACAACATTGCTATTTATGCGATACATACTGCTTTAGACAATCATGTAGAAGGTGTTAATGCAATGATTTGTAATCAGCTTGGATTGGTTAACACATCTATTTTAATACCGCAGAAAAGCACTATTAAGAAGCTTATTACTTATGTGCCAAAACAGGAAGCGGAAGCCCTACGTCAAGCTTTATTTGAAGCCGGAGCGGGACAAATAGGAAACTACTCAGATTGTAGTTTTAATATTGAAGGCACAGGATCTTTTAACGGGAATACGAATTCGAATCCTTCGATAGGAAAAAAAGGAGAAATACATTTTGAGGAAGAAACACAAATTTCGGTAACCTTTGCCAAGCATTTAGAGTCTAAAATTCTGAAGGCACTATTTACCTCACATTCTTATGAAGAAGTCGCTTACGAAATTACAACCTTAGAAAACACAAATCAGCATATTGGTATTGGGATGATCGGTGAATTTGAGTCTGAAATGGACGAAACCGAATTTCTTAACTATATAAAAACTAAAATGAATACGGCCTGTGTTCGACATAGTGAATTATTAGGAAAACCCATAAAAAAAATTGCTGTATTAGGCGGTTCTGGAAGTTTTGCAATTTCAAATGCTAAACGCGCTGGAGCTGACGCATTTATAACAGCCGACTTAAAGTATCATGACTTTTTTTCGGCAGAAAACGAAATAATATTGGCCGATATTGGTCATTTTGAAAGTGAACAGTTTACAAAAAATGGTTTAGTAGCACATCTTACAAAAAAAATCACTAATTTTGCAATCGTTTTATCAAAGACCGATACAAACCCTGTTAAGTATTTTTAAAGTATGGCAAAAAGTAAAGAAGTAACTGTAGAAGAACGTTTAAGAACTTTATACGATCTACAACTAATCGATTCTAGAATCGATGAAATTAGAAACGTTCGAGGAGAACTACCATTAGAGGTACGTGATTTAGAAGATGAAGTTGCTGGACTACAGACAAGATTGGAAAAATTAGACGCAAGTCTAGAACTTTTAGATGACGAAATTAAATCTAAAAAAAATATAATTGAAGAAGCTAATTCTTTAATTAAAAAATACAACACACAGTTAAAGAACATTAGTAATAACAGAGAGTATAACTCACTTACTAAAGAAGTCGAATTCCAAGAATTGGAAATCGAATTGGCTAATAAGCACATTAATGAATTCAAAGTTCAAATAGAACAGAAGAAAGAAATTATTGCTCAAACCAAAGAGCGTGCTAAAGAACGTCAAGCGCATTTAAAACACAAAAAAGGTGAATTAGACGCTATTTTAGCTGAAACTGAGAAAGAAGAATTAGCGTTGATTGAAAAATCTGACGAGTACAAAACTTTAATCGAAGAGCGTTTAGTAAAAGCATATACTAGAATTCGTACTAATGTTAAAAATGGTTTAGCAGTAGTAGCCGTAGAAAGAGGTGCTTCTGGAGGATCTTTCTTTACTATTCCACCACAAATTATTATGGAAATTGCTTCTCGTAAAAAAATTATTACAGATGAGCACAGTGGAAGAATCTTAGTTGATGAAGCCTTAGCTACAGAACAAAAGGAAAAAATGGAAAAGCTTTTCGCGAAGTTCTAAACACATTCCTTTTTGCATAAATATTAAAACCGTCTAGAATTTAGTTTCTAGACGGTTTTTTCTTGGTGTTTAGTTAAGTAACATAAAAAAAGAGATTACCTGGTTAGATAATCTCTTTCTTCAAAGTTAATTAGTTAGTCTGCTTTGCCTGTTTATTATTTGTTTAAAACCTCTTCTATTAACTCCTGAGCTTCTTTAGCATTAGTTGCTTTTGCATAGTCCAGAGCAGTATACCCTTTGTTGCATTTTGTTTTTAATTTAGCTCCTGCATTAATTAACAGTTCAAGAATTTCTGTTCTGTTATATTTTGCTGCGTACATGGCTGGTGTTAAACCGTTAGATTTTTTATTTATATCTTCACCATTATCAATTAACTTTCTTACAATTTCAGTATCACCTTTGGCTATAGATGTACATAGTAAATTAACCTCTGGTTTAACCACTGAAATTTCGAAAGGATTGGTAGGGTTATTTGTTATAAAATTAGAAGCTTGAACTGTTGTAGTAGTGGCTCCAAATACGATCGCGATGATAAATAATAGATTTTTCATAATTACGATATTTTTAAAATAATTAATAATATTTATATATTTAATAATATATTACAAATTTAATGAGAATTTCACATTCTAAACCTTCTCAAAACCTATTTAACAAAATATTAACATAAAAAATTTAACAAATGATTTATGTCATATTTTACGAAAAACGCACCACTTTTTCCCTCTTTTATAACAATAATTTATCCTTTCAATTACCCTACTGAGATTGTAAAAATCTTCTGTTATTTTCATTAAAAAATAATCATTTTATTCGTTCAAAAAATGAATGAAAACGTTTGAAATTTCGTCGTAATTAAGTCTAATTTTCTATTAAAACACCTCCGATTTTAAACCTAAGTGTAGTTATTTTAACAAATTATCTAAAATTTTAGTCATAAAAAAAGAGATTGCCCTCTGCAGGCAACCTCTAACGTATTATTTTATTAAATGTAAGATGTATTATTTAGCTAAAACACCTTCAAGAATAGTTTGTGCTTCTTTTGCATTTGTGGCTTTAGCATAAGTCAAAGCTGTGTAGCCTTTATTACATTTTGTTTTCACATTAGCACCATTAGCGATCAATAATAATAAAATTTCAGTTCTATTATATTTAGCTGCATACATTGTAGGAGTTAATCCGTTCGATTTTTTGTTCACATCTTCTCCATTTGCAATAAGTTTTTTAACGATTTCGGTATCCCCTTTTGCAATAGACATACATAATACATTTAACTCTGGCTTCACTACAGAAGACTCTAAACGATGCGTTTCGATTCTGGTGTGACTGTTAGAAGCATAAATTGTTGACGATACTGTTCCTAATGCGATTGCGATAATTAATAATGATTTTTTCATGATGAATGATTTTTGATTGATTAGATTAATGATTGTATAATAAAGACGAGGTAGATTTAAGAATGTTACAGTGGCCTTAAAAAAAAATCATTTTTTAAGCATTGAAAACAAATTTGTTGATGTTTTAGTAAAGAAAATATAGCATCACTTTTACCAATCGAGAAATCTATAAAAAGTATCAATTTGTCGGCCAAATTATTCCCGAATGCCATTTTAAACTTTTATCTTTACGTACTAAATAAATATTATTATGAATAAGAAAGTCATCTTGATGATACTTGACGGTTGGGGGAAATCTCCAGATCCTAAAGTATCGGCTATAGACAATGCCAACACACCTTTTATTGATTCTTTATATACCAAATACCCAAGTGCTCAATTAAGGACCGATGGAGAAAACGTAGGTTTACCAGAAGGTCAGATGGGGAATAGTGAAGTTGGACATATGAATTTAGGTGCCGGACGAATTGTTTACCAAGATTTAGTGAAAATAAATTTAGCAGTTAAAGATCACACTTTAGGTAAGGAACACGTTTTAGCAGATGCTTTTCAATACGCTAAAGACAATAATAAGCCGGTTCACTTTTTAGGTTTATTAAGTACTGGTGGTGTACATTCTCATATTAAACATTTATTCGGATTATTAGATGCCGCTAACGAAGCTGGTGTGCAAAAATCTGTTGTTCATGGTTTCACCGATGGTCGTGATGTAGATCCGAAATCAGGATTAGGTTTTGTTAACCAGTTACAAGAACATATTAAAGATACTCCTGCAAAAATAGGATCTATTACAGGTCGTTACTATGCAATGGATAGAGATAAACGTTGGGAGCGCGTTAAACTAGCTTACGACGGTATGGTAAATGCCGAAGGAGAACATACTACAGATGTTGCCGGTGCAATTGCTTTAAACTACGCTAACGACGTTACAGACGAATTTATTAAGCCTATTATAAACTGTGACGAAAACGGAAACCCTATTGGAAAAATAGAGCCAGGAGATGTGGTTATATTCTTCAACTTTAGAACAGATAGAGGTCGTGAGCTTACCGAAGTGTTATCGCAAGCAGATCATCACGAACAAAACATGCATAAGTTAGACTTATATTATGTGACGCTTACCAATTACGATGAAAACTTTAAAAACGTAAAGGTTGTCTTCAATAAAGATAATTTAAAAGATACTTTAGGTGAAGTATTAGCTAGAAACAATAAAAAACAAATACGTATTGCCGAAACAGAAAAATATCCTCACGTTACCTTTTTCTTTTCTGGTGGTCAAGAAGAACCTTTTGAAGGCGAATCTCGTATTTTAAAAAACTCACCAAAAGTAGCAACGTACGATTTGAAACCAGAAATGAGTGCATTCGAATTAAAAGATGCATTAGTACCTGAATTACAAAAAGGCGATGTAGATTTTGTATGTTTAAACTTTGCTAATGGCGATATGGTTGGACATACAGGTGTAATGGAAGCGGCTATTAAAGCATGTGAAGCTGTGGATGCCTGCGTAAAAGAAGTGGTTACTACCGCTCTAGACAACGGATATACAACATTATTAATTGCAGATCACGGTAACTGTGAGACTATGATTAATCCTGATGGCTCGCCAAATACAGCGCATACAACAAATCCTGTCCCTTTAATACTAATCGATAATGATTTAAAACAAATTAAAGACGGTGTTTTAGGTGATATGGCTCCTACTATTTTAAAATTAATTGGAGTAGAACAGCCAGAAGCCATGACGAGACACTCATTAATAGATTAACTTATTTGAATATTAAATTTACTGAATGATTTTTCAAGATAAACTAATTCTTGCTATAGACTTCGATGGCACTGTTGTCGAAGATGCTTACCCCAAAATAGGAAAACCAAAAACTTTTGCTTTTGAAACGCTTAAGCGTCTGCAAAAAGATGGACATCGCCTAATATTATGGACTTATAGATGTGGGAGGCCTTTAGAAGAAGCCGTTGCGTTTTGCAAAGAAAACGGCATAGAATTCTATGCAGTAAACAGCAGTTTTCCTGAAGAAAAGTATGAAGAATCAAAGAGTAGAAAAATCAATGCCGATATTTTTATAGATGATAGAAATATTGGTGGTTTTATTGGATGGGGTGAAATATATCAATTATTATCAGACCCTGACTTTGACCCGAATAGAATAGAAAAAAAGAAAGGTTTTTTCGCCTCACTTTTTAGTAAATAATAAGAATCTTACAAATTCATTATAATCTCGGTCTTTAGTGTAGCTATACTCAAGATCGAGATTTATTTTTTATAAAAGTCTGTTGTCGCGTCCTTAAAGATTTTAATAATGAATCGTTTTCTACACTTATATTAATCAAGCTAATATCTTTCTGTATATCATTTTTATAAAAAACAGTTTTTAAGCCTAATTAAAGCCCAGAACTCCTATGTTATTACAGAGATAAACTAGGTATTTTTAAGTATCTTTGCACCTTATTTTATTGACATGATTATAGTAAAAACAAGAGAAGAAATAGAATTAATGCGCGAGAGTGCCTTAATCGTATCTAAAACATTAGGTGAATTAGCTAAAGCGGTAAAACCAGGTGTGACTACTTTAGAATTAGATAAACTTGCAGAAACTTTTATACGAGATCACGGGGCTTACCCTGGATTTTTAGGCATGTACGATTTTCCGAACTCCCTGTGTATGAGTCCGAATAATCAAGTGGTTCACGGTATTCCAAATAACACACCTTTAAAAGAAGGTGATATAATTTCAATTGACTGTGGTGCGCTTAAAAACGATTTTTATGGTGATCATGCCTATACATTTGCCGTAGGTGAAATTGCTCCTGAAACTCAAAAATTACTTGATGTTACAAGAGAATCTATTTATGTAGGCTTACGTCAGTTAAAAGTTGGAAATCGTGTTGGAGATGTAGGTTATGCGATTCAGAATTTCTGCGAAGGCCACGGTTATGGTGTCGTAAGAGAATTGGTAGGTCATGGTGTAGGTCGCGATATGCATGAAGATCCGGAAATGCCAAACTACGGAAGACGCGGTCGCGGGAAAAAATTTGTTGAAGGGATGGTTGTTGCCATAGAACCTATGATAAATTTAGGAACACAACGTATAAAACAACACAGTGATGGTTGGACTATTACCACTTTAGACAATAAACCTAGTGCTCATTTTGAACACGATGTAGCTATTGTAGATGGTAAAGCAGAATTACTTTCAACCTTTGCGTATGTACATCAAGCATTAGGTATTGAAACTAATGAAGAAGACGAGTTTAGACAAACGCCGTTTGTACTTTAATGAAAAAAGCTTTTAAGTTCGTTTTAAATACGATTCCTAGACCCATACTTATACGATTAAGTTACTTGGTCCGTCCCATTATGGCAAGTGCTCTTAAAGGCTCTACATATACAGACCCCATAGATGGGAAAAGTTTTAAATCGTTTTTACCTTATGGCTATGGTACACAGCGTAACAATGTGCTATCTCCTTCTACGCTATCGTTAGAACGGCATAGATTGTTATGGTTGTACTTAAAAAATGAAACGGACTTTTTCACAGCATCAAAAAAGGTACTTCACTTTGCTCCAGAACAAGCCTTTTACAAACGTTTTAGAGCGCTTAAAAATTTAGATTATACCACTACAGATTTATTGTCGCCACTGGCAGACGTTAAGGCGGACATCTGTAATTTACCCTTTAAAGATAACAGTTTCGACATTATACTGTGCAATCACGTTTTAGAGCATATCCCGGACGATACTAAAGCCATGCAAGAATTATATCGCATACTTAAACCGGGAGGAATGGGTATACTCCAAATCCCCCAAGATCTCACTAGAGCATTTACTTTTGAAGACGATTCAATTACAGATAAAAAAGAACGTGCTAGGATATTTGGCCAGTATGATCATGTACGTATCTATGGAAAAGATTATTTCGACAAACTACGATCTATCGGATTTAAGGTTGAAGAAGTAGATTATACAAAGACCTTATCCGAAGCCGATATCACCAGATATTGTCTTGCCAAAGGCGAAGTTATTCCCGTTGTTTTTAAATAAGAAAAATTAATTTTATGCCCACACAAACTATTATTGCCACAGGCGCATTATTTGGTATGCTATCTGTAATTTTTGGAGCTTTTGGCGCACATGCCTTAAAGAAAATGTTAACAGCAGATCAATTACAAAGCTTCGAAGTAGGAGTTAAATACCAAATGTATCACGCCATTGTTTTGCTAATACTTGGTTTCAGTAAAACAGACACCCTCTCCTCTGCTATTTATTGGTGTTTCACCATTGGAATAATATTGTTTTCTTTTAGTATATACGGATTAGTCCTTTCGGATGCTAAGGGTAAAAAGCTAAGGGTTCTTGGTCCGATAACACCTATAGGAGGCTTACTTTTGGTTAGCGGCTGGTTTTTATTATTACTTCACGTTGTGTAGACATAAATTCGTAAAAACTAGTCAGGAAAGCCGTTTAAAGATAACGTTTCTAATTCCTGATTCTTGTTTTCAAAAATAAGAAAGACTTTAACTTCTGGATGTTGTTTTAAAAACGATTTAACGTCGTCTATGCCCATCGCTTTAAAAGCTGTGGCATAACCATCGGCAGTCATACAATTTTCAGCAATAACAGAAATACTTAAGAGATTGGTTTTACTTGGATATCCAGAATGTGCATCTATAATATGTGAATATTTATTTCCATCTAAATCCACTTTAAACTTTCTATAGGTTCCTGAAGTGGCCATAGATTCATCATGTAATTCTATAGCACGAAGTAAAGACTGTGAACCATCAAAATGAGGCATTTCAACGCCAACCTTCCACGGACTATCTTTTTCTTTATTAATACCTCGCGTTCTAATCTCGCCTCCTATTTCGACCAAGTAATTGGTTATATTCTTCGATTCTAAAAACCGACCAATAACATCTACACCATATCCTTTAGCAATGGCATTAAAATCGAGATAAGTAGCCGCTTTATCCTTAATAATATGGTTATTACTTCGTCTCACTTTATCCAAGCCCACACTAAGCATTAAACTATCTATTTTAAGACTATCTAAACCAATTATTTCCTTTTCAGGACCAAAGTTCCATGCATTCACTAAAACACCAATAGTAGGATCGAAAGCGCCATTTGTGGCTTTGTAAATAGACTTCGAAGCATCAAAGACATAGGTAAAATGTTCGTCTATAGTTACAGCTTCATTTCTATTCAATTTTGAAATATCAGAATCTGGAATATACGTTGACATGGATTGATTAATAACACCAAAGATACTGTCAAATTGTGGCTGGAAATTTATTCTGTCTTTAGAGAAATACTGCACATTATAAGATGTACCGAATACAGGACCAGACAATGCCACATGTTCCTTGGTCTCGTTACAAGATGTTATAAACAGTGCAACTAAAAAAATTAATAAATAGCGTTTCATTTAATTGAGATGAGTTTCTATAATTTGAATACCGTTATATTCTATTAAATATTCTTCGTTAAGATAAATAGGAAGGTCTTCCCCGTTAGGATTACCTAATCCAACACCAGCATAAAGCACTTTAGCATCTTTAGACCGTGCATGATCTTTAAACGTTTCCATCCAAATAACATCGTAATTATTAGGATTTTCTGGGAGCATCACAGCTTTAACACAAACAAAGAAATATTGTCCAGTTTTATCGATACAAACAAACTGTGGATGTCTTTTTAACTCACTATTAATGGCTATAAATTCGAATCCCCGTTGTTCCAAATCTTTACCAACGTGGTTCATAGCTAAATTATGTAACTCTTGTTTAGAAAGGGCTTTACTCATATCGCAAAATTACGATTAATATATGTTTCAAACTAAAATTTCAAATTACTATTTGACACAATAGTCATTTTTTTACAATTTAAGTGTAAGAACACTCAAAATACAGGCCCAAAGCACCATTTGAAATGATTATTCTCTGAAATATAACTTCAAAAGTGCTTAGCATAAACTTATCAGAAAATGAAATAGGGCAGAAAATTATTGTGGCCAAAACTAAAATACTAGGAGAAGATTACGAAATTCGCTAGGGAAATAAACAAGATTTATAGCTACATCCAGAATAATTTAACCAAAAAAAAACCGACTCTTTCGAGTCGGTTGTATTATTATTAAGAGATTGATTAACCTCCAAAGTCATCAAATCTGATATTTTCGTCGTCAAGACCAAAATCTTCACCCATTTTCTGAACGGCTTTGTTCATTAATGGCGGTCCACAGAAGTATAATTCTATATCTTCTGGTGTATCATGTTTAGATAAATACTGATCGATTACCACTTGGTGAATAAATCCTGTAAATCCGTCTCCTTCTGGATCGTTAATATCTTTTTTAACTTTCCAATTATCTGCTTCAGTTGGATCTGATAAAGCGATAAAGAATTTAAAGTTCGGGAAATCTTTTTCTAAATCTCTAAAGTAATGGATGTAGAATAATTCTGCTTTAGAACGTCCACCATACCAATATGTTACTTTTCTACCAGTTTTTAAAGTTCTAAATAGGTGATATAAGTGTGAACGCATTGGTGCCATACCTGCTCCACCACCAACATACAGCATTTCTGCATCAGATTCGTTGATAAAGAATTCACCGTAAGGTCCAGAAATTACAACTTTATCTCCAACTTTTTGGTTGAATATATAAGATGAAGCAACTCCAGGATTTACATCCATCCAGCCACCTTTGGCACGATCGAAAGGCGGTGTTGCTACACGCACATTAAGCATAATTTTACGTCCTTCTGCAGGGTAAGAAGCCATAGAATAGGCTCTCTCTACAAGTTCGTTATTTTTCATAACTAAAGGTCTTAAACCAAACTTATCCCAATCTGCTTCGAACTTATCTGGTTCTCCTGGGTGATCTCCTGGGTGTGCACTAATATCCATATCAGAATATTTAATCTCACAGTTAGGGATTTCAATTTGAATATATCCTCCAGCTTTGTAGTTCATATCCTCAGGAATTTCAACTACAAATTCTTTAATAAATGTGGCAACATTGTAGTTTGATACTACTGTAGCTTCCCATTTTTTAATTCCGAAAATTTCTTCTGGAATGGTAATTTCCATGTCCTGTTTCACTTTCACCTGACAAGATAAACGTGCACCATGTGCTAATTCTTTTCTTGAAAAGTGAGGCGTTTCAGTAGGTAAAGCTTCACCTCCACCAGATATTACGTGACACTCGCATTGTATACAAGTTCCACCTCCACCACAAGCCGATGGTAAGAATATCTTTTGTGCTCCTAAAGTAGATAGTAAACTACCTCCAGAACCTACTTCTATTTCACGTTCACCATTAATTGTGATCTTTACAGGACCAGATGGTGATAATTTCTGTTTAACAAACAATAATAAACTTACTAGAACTAAAGTAATAATTAAAAAAGCTACTACCGTCGCGATTATTGTTCCTGTTGTACTTGCTAATAAAATCGTCATAATCTCTTAGTTGATTTCTTTTGTATTATTCGCTATTTCTTTTTCGCTGACTGGTGCAGAAACTCCAACTTTTACAGGGTCACCTTCTTTAAGACCTCCTTCATCACCTCCAGTTAACATTCCACCAAAACTCATAAATCCGATGGCCATTAATCCAGTAATAATAAACGTAATTCCTAATCCTCTTAATGCTGGTGGTACATTAGAATATCTAATTTTTTCACGAATAGCAGCAATTGCTAAAATCGCTAAAAACCATCCAATCCCAGAACCAACTCCGTATGTAGTAGCTAATCCTAAGGTAGGAATTTCACGAGATTGCATAAATAACGACCCTCCTAAAATGGCACAGTTTACAGCAATAAGCGGTAAGAAAATACCTAATGAATTATATAATGATGGAGAGAATTTCTCTACAATTATTTCAACCAATTGAACCATTGTTGCAATAGTAGCAATGAATAGAATAAATGATAAGAAACTTAAATCGTAATCTGCATATTCTGCTCCTAACCATTTTAATGCTCCAGGCTGAAGAATATACTGATCTAATAACCAGTTTAAAGGCACAGTAATAGCAAGTACAAATATAACCGCGGCACCTAAACCTACAGCTGTACTTACTTTTTTAGATACAGCTAAGTAAGAACACATTCCTAAGAATGTTGCAAATACCATGTTATCTATAAATATTGATTTGAAAAATAATTCTATATGTTCCATATTCTTATAAGATTTCAGTTAAGTTAAAAACCTATACTGATTAATGATCTTCTACTAATGATTTATTTCTACTACGTTGTACCCATATGATAATTCCAACAACAATTAAGGCCATTGGAGATAACAACATAAATCCGTTGTTTTCGTAACCTATAGCGTATAAACCTGTTTTTTCGATTGGATCTCCTAATACTTTAAATCCTAATAACGTACCAGAACCTAATAACTCTCTAAAAAATCCTACGATAATAAGTATTAAACCGTAACCAGCAGCGTTACCAATACCGTCCAAGAACGATCTCCATGGTCCGTTAGCTAAAGCAAAAGCTTCAAAACGTCCCATAATAATACAGTTGGTAATAATTAAACCAACGAATACAGAAAGGGTTTTACTTAACTCGTATGAGAATGCTTTTAAAACCTGGTCTACTATAATTACTAAGGCAGCTACAACGACTAACTGCACAATAATTCTAATTTTTGAAGGAATAATGTTTCTCATTAAAGAGATTACAACATTCCCTATTCCTAGCACAGCCATTACCGAAACTGCCATTACAATAGATGCTTTTAATTGCGCAGTAATTGCTAAAGCAGAACATATACCTAATACCTGAATGGTAATCGGGTTATTATCCGCTAACGGATCGGTGATTAATTTTGTGTCTTTTTTTGATAAAAGTGCCATAAATTAATTATTTTTTAAGTTATCGAAATAAGGCTTGTAAAGTTTTAAATCACTTTTTATCATTGCTGTAACACCATCACCTGTAATAGTAGCACCTGCAATAGCATCAACCTCATTATCTGTTTTATCTTCGTTTTTTGGATCAGCATTACTTTTAGATACTGTGATACCTTTAAAGTTACCAGCGTCATCTAATAAATGCTCCCCGATAAAGTCGTCCATAAAGAAACGTTCTTTAATGTTAGCACCTAAACCAGGAGTTTCTCCTTTATGGTCAAAATATGCACCTTGAACTACCATGTCTTTATCTACAGAAACATATCCCCAAATAGCATCCCATAAACCTTTACCATAAATTGGAATAACGTAGAAAGTATCTCCATCCTTTTCTCCAATAAACATAGGTAAACGTCTTTTAGATACATCGTCTCTAGACGTTGCTTTTTCCTTTTTAATATCCATTAAGTAAGCTTCAGGATCTTCTGAAGTTTCACCATCTTGAATTACAATTTGCTTAGTGATATATTTTTCAAATAAATCTGGCGCATCTTCTGTCGAAACAAAAACTGCACTTCCATCTGTATTATCATTTACACCCATAGCATACAAAATATTTTGTTGCTTTTCGATACGTTGGTTCTCAGCAATTCTCGGCTTTAGTGAAGATGCTGTAAAGGCTAATAAAGCACCTACAACAAATACCATCACTATAGCAAATATAATAGTGTATGAATTTTTATCTGTTCTATTTTCCATTGTTAAGCCGTTTTTACTTTTAAACGTTTCATTCTTTTCTTTACATTACCTTGAATGATGTAATGATCGATAGTTGGAGCAAACACATTCATTAATAATATTGCAAGCATTACACCTTCTGGATATGCTGGGTTAAAAACTCTAATCATAATTGATAAGAATCCGATTAAGAACCCGTAAATCCATTTTCCTTTATTAGTTTGAGATGCAGTTACTGGATCTGTTGCCATAAATACAACTCCAAAAGCAAATCCACCAATAATTAAGTGATGCCAAAATTCGGTACTCATTAAGGTGTAGAATTTACTCGTTTCAGTAATCCATCCTGATGATACAACACCATTAAAAATTAATCCCATAACAAGTGCACCCATTACAGCAGACAACATAATTCTCCAGCTTCCAATCTTTGTAAAGATTAAAAACAATCCTCCTAAAAGGATTAAGAATGTAGATGTTTCTCCTACCGAACCTGGAATAAATCCAAAGAACATATCTGCAATAGAATGATGTATTTCGTGTCCCTGAGCTAAGCTACCTAGAATGGTTTCTCCAGAAATGGCATCGACATTTGCACCAGACGCTATTTCTTTTGTACGTTCTACAGCACCGTGAACCCAAACTTTATCTCCAGACATCCAAGTTGGATATGCGAAGAATAAAAATGCACGTATTGTTAATGCAGGGTTAAGGATATTCATCCCTGTTCCTCCAAACACTTCTTTACCAATTACAACACCAAAAACCACGGCTACAGCTAGCATCCATAACGGAATATCTATAGGCACAATTAAAGGCACTAACATACCTGTTACTAAGTATCCTTCTTCTACTTCGTGATTGTTAATGGTTGCGAATATAAATTCTATACCTAAACCAACACCGTAAGACACCACTACTAATGGTAAAACTTTTATTAAACCAATGTAAAATGCATCCCATGACAAAAACTCTACAGGAGCACCAGAAGCTAAGAAATGTTGGTAACCTGCGTTAAACATACCGAATATTAAACATGGAATCATGGCCATGATTACTGTATTCATAGTACGCTTTAAATCGTCGGCTACTTTTATATGAGTACCATTATGGGTTGTCTCATTTGGTAAGTATAAAAACGTATGCAAAGCATTAAACGCTGGCGCCATCTTGGTACCTTTATACTTCTCTTTTAAATTATGTAAATTACTTTTTAAACCCATGATTATCCTATTTCTTTAATCATTACATCTAAACCTTTTCGAATAATTTCTTGATGTGGTTGTTTAGATACACAAACGAATTCTGTTAACGCAAAATCTTCTGGAGCAACTTCGTACATACCAAGAGCTTCCATTTCATCTAAATCTGAATACATACAAGACTTAAGAATTTGCAAAGGAAAAATATCTAAAGGAAAAACCTTCTCAAAATTACCTGTAAGTACAAAAGCTCTATGTTCTCCGTTAGTATTTGTATTTAAATCGTATTTTTTATTCGGACTTAACCAAGAGAATGTTAAGGCTCTAGATTGAGAAATCTTATTAAATACTGGCTTGTTCCATCCAAAAAACTCGTAATCATCTCCTTCTGGAATTACAGTAATTAAATTACTATAGTAATCTAAATTTCCATCTGGTTTTACTTGTTTTCCTGACAATACATTACCAGAAATAATACGATTATTTCCGTTTTGTTCGATACCATTATCGTAAATAATTGTAGAAATTTCGCTAGCTATCTTTGTTTTAAAATATCTAGGTTTTTTAACCGCAGATCCAACCAAAGCTACAATACGCTCTGCATTAAATTTACCTGTTAATAACAATTCTCCAATAATAACAAGATCTTGTGCATTGATAGTCCAAACCACTTCACCCTTATTTACCGGATCAATTTTATTAATTTGAGTCCCCACATTTCCAACAGGATGTGGCCCAGATAATTTATGAACAGAAACACCAGATAAACCTGCAAGAGGAGAATTTGATCCATTTTCAACAGACACATGCACCGCTCCCGAAGTTAACTTTCCTAGAGCAGTAATAGCCGCCTGTAATTCGGCTTCTTTACCCTGTAAAACAAAATCTAAATCTGCTGCTAAAGGTGCGCTATCGTAACCCGAAACAAAAATAGCTTTTGGCTGTTTTGTAGGATTTGCAATAACATCGTATGGACGTTGTTTAATAAACGGCCAACACCCAGCCTGCTGTAAGTATAAACTTATAGCTTCGGCAGTTGCAGAATTTACATTTATTTTTTCGTTTTCCTGGTAAGTTTGCGTCTTGTCTGCTTGAATTTTAATTGCTAAGATTTTACGTTTTTCACCACGTAAAACATCAACAACTTCTCCAGAAACAGGAGAAACAAACTGAACCGTTTCGTTGGCTTTATCGTAAAAAACAGGACCTCCTGCTTTTACTTTATCTCCAACTCTAGCAACTAATTTCGGAATAACACCATGAAAGTCTTCAGGCCTTAAGGTATAAGAATTGCTTATAACAGCACTCTCTAAAGCCTTTTCGGCTTCACCTTTAAGTTTAATGTCTAGACCTTTTGTAATTTTAATGTCGTTTGACATATTATAAATCTATTTATTAATAATAGTTATACTGATTTCAACACATTATCGTTTGAAAAATCCTCGCAAATTTAAGAATAAAAAGGTAAAACCATATGAAATACCATATATCTTGTTTATTTATAATTATTCTAAATAATTGAAATATTTAAGACTCTAATTTTATGTATATTTACTTCAATAAATTCATAATAATGCACAGAAAAGTAAGCTTGTTTCTTTTGATTTCTCTAATTTATAATTTAGGATTCTCTCAAGTCGAATACGAAACTGCTCCTCCAGATTATATTGGCACCATTACATTTAAAGGTCAAACCGATATTAGCGTACTTCCTATTATAAACCTTGGAGACCCCGTACAACTGGAGTTTGACGTTCTTAACGGAAACGAAGACGATTATTATTACACTATAGAACATTTTAATTACGACTGGACACCTTCAACAAATTTAATGCGTTCGGAATATATAGACGGATTTGACAAGCAACGTATCGTTAATTACGAAAACTCTTTTAACACCTATCAAATTTACTCCCATTACGTACTTTCAATTCCGAATGATCAGGTTCGAAGTTTAAAGTTATCTGGAAATTATATGATTAAAATTTTCGATGAAAGTGACGCACTCATGTTCTCTAGAAAATTTATGATTAATGAAGGCGGAGCAAATGTTGGAGTCACTGTAAAACTATCGCGAGATGTTAAATATTTCAACGAAAAACACACTGTAGATATTATTATAAATTCAAACACTATCGAATTTAATAATCCGCTACAAACAGTAAAAACAACAATAATTCAGAATAATAATTTAAATACAGCCATAGATAATGTTAAACCCATGTACACAATGGGATCGGATTTAATTTATAAATATAATAAGGAAACTACCTTTTGGGCAGGTAACGAATATTTATATTTCGAGAATAAAGAAATTCGTGTGGCTAATAGTGGTATCAATTTTGTCGACTTACAAGACCTTTACAATACGTATCTGTACACCAATATTGTGCGCAAGAACTTACCTTATACTTACAATCCCGACATAAATGGGAACTTTGTTATTAATAACATCGACTCGACAGACCCAAGTATTGAAGCAGATTACGCATGGGTTCATTTTTCATTAAAAGCAGACGAATTCCCTATTGACAAATCTGTTTATGTATATGGTAATTTTAATAATTACACCTTAAATGAACGTACTAAAATGACGTATAATCCAGACAAAGGGATATACGAAAACACCATACTGTTAAAACAAGGTTTTTACAATTACAAATTTGTCACTCAAGAAGATTCTGGTAAAATTGACGAAGGAGAAATTAGCGGAAATTTTTACCAAACAGAAAACGATTACAAAGTTATAGTGTACTACCGTGATCTTGGCGGGAGATACGATAAGATTATTGGCGTTGGAGAAGCCAGTTCGGTTAACATTTCCAATTAGCAACCTTAAAATTGGCACGTGAATAAGGCACAATTCTAGTTATACAAATTAAATTCGTATTTTTACTTTAGAAAACTCACGCTTTATCTAATAAGAATATGGTTCAACAGGTAACAAGAGGTATAAAAATTTCGGTAGAAACATCGTTCGAAGGAACATTTTATAGACATTATAAAATACAGTATGCTTTTCAATATGAAATTACTATTGAAAATCAAAGTAAAGATACCGTGCAGCTTAACGCAAGACACTGGACGATTCTCGATGCCTTAAATAGTGTAGAAACAGTTTCTGGAGAAGGTGTTATTGGCTACAAACCCGTATTAAAACCAGGACAATCTCACACTTACAGATCTGGTTGCATGCT
Organism: Formosa bonchosmolovskayae; assembly: GCF_051016085.1. Lineage (GTDB taxonomy): Bacteria > Bacteroidota > Bacteroidia > Flavobacteriales > Flavobacteriaceae > Formosa. The sequence continues at coordinate 1,910,890 of NZ_CP174605.1, read as the reverse complement.
TACGTCTCCATTTGGAGCCATGTACGGATTTTACAATATGATAAATTTAAACAGCGCCAAAAACTTCAAAGTTTATATTCCTAGTTTTAAGCTTAGCGCACCGTTTGCCATAAACTAAGGTGTCGTTTTAAGTTTTATCCGATTTTATCATTCTCACAATTATTAGGTTTTAAAAATAAAAAATATCCAAATTTAACGCTGTTTTAGGAAAATATGCCACCCCTTTTCCGATTAAAAAATTGTAAATTTGGATAAAACATAACACAATATAAAACTCAAATTATTATGGGAAAAGGATTTTTCAATACACCAATTGCCATTAACGAACCTGTAAGAAGTTATGCTCCAGGAAGCCCAGAACGTGAATCTGTTCTAGCGACTTACAAGGAACTTTTTAATAGCAAAGTTGATGTACCTTTATATATTAACGGAAAAGATGTAAAAACTGGAAATACCAGAACTATGTCTCCTCCACACGATCATAAACATATTGTTGGTCAGTACCATTTAGCCGAAAAATCTCACGTAGAAGAAGCTATTTCTACTGCTTTAGAAGCGAGAAAAGCGTGGGCTGATATGCCATGGGAACACAGAGCTGGAATTTTCTTAAAAGCAGCCGAACTTATCCAAGGCCCATACCGTGATAAAATTAATGCCGCAACTATGATTGCGCAGTCTAAAACTATTCATCAAGCTGAAATTGACTCGGCCTGTGAATTAATAGATTTTTTACGTTTCAATGTACAGTTCATGACAGATATCTATCATGATCAACCAGAAAGCACTAGTGATGCCTGGAATAAAATTGAATACAGACCATTAGAAGGTTTCACCTATGCCGTAACCCCGTTTAACTTTACTGCCATTGCTGGAAATTTACCTGCATGTATGGCATTAATGGGAAATGTTGTGGTTTGGAAACCAAGTGACAGCCAAGTATATTCTGCAAAAGTAATTATGGATGTTTTTGAAGAAGCTGGTGTCCCTGCTGGAGTTATAAATGTAGTATTTGGTGATGCAGAAATGATTACCGATGTTGTTATGTCTAGTCCAGATTTCTCTGGTTTACACTTTACAGGTTCTACATATGTATTTAAAGAACTTTGGAAAAAAATAGGAAATAACATTCACAACTATAAAACGTATCCTAGAATTGTAGGAGAAACTGGAGGAAAAGACTTTATCGTAGCGCATAAAACTGCAAAACCTAAACAAGTAGCTACTGCTATAGTAAGAGGTGCTTTCGAATTCCAAGGCCAAAAATGTAGTGCTGCATCTCGTGCATATATTGCAAAAAGCATTTGGGAAGAAGTTAAAGGTTACGTTGTAGAAGATGTAAACTCTTTTAAACAAGGATCTCCAGAAGACATGTCTAATTTTGTAACAGCCGTTATTCACGAAGGGTCTTTCGATAAATTAGCAAAATACATAGATCAAGCTAAAGCAGACAAAGATGCTGAAATCATCGTTGGTGGTGGTTACGATAAGAGCAAAGGATATTTTATAGAACCTACTGTAATCTTAACTACAAACCCTAAATACACTACAATGAGTACAGAGCTTTTTGGCCCTGTTATAACTATATACGTATATGAAGATGATGCCTATAGCGAAACTCTAAAATTAGTAGATGAAACTAGCGAATACGCCTTAACAGGTGCCATTCTTGCACAAGATCGCTATGCTGTTATAGAGGCTACTACCGCATTACAAAATGCTGCCGGAAACTTCTATATTAACGACAAGCCTACTGGTGCTGTTGTTGGAATGCAACCATTTGGAGGCGCTAGAGCTTCAGGAACTAACGACAAAGCTGGAAGTCCGCAAAACTTATTACGTTGGATTTCTCCGCGAATGATTAAAGAAACATTTGTTACACCTACAGATTACCGTTACCCATTTTTAGGCGAATAGTAATTTAGAGTATAATTATGAAAAGCCTGTCTACCTTTTAGACAGGCTTTTTTTACGACCTATTTGTTAGTTGCTATTAAAAACTGTTTCTTCGTTTTACAAACAATTCATACCAAATGAAAATCGTTATATTTATTTTAAGCTTTATTTTTATTACAAGTTGCAACACAAATAAATCTGCAACTAAACCAGACAGTTCTCAATTTTATGTTGGGACTTACACTACAAAGGACAGTAAAGGTATTTATAAATACGAGCTTAATTCCGATGGGACATTTAAAAGCTTAGGTTTAAAAGCCGTTACAGAAAATCCATCGTTTATAACTTTTAGTTCTAACAAAGAAAATCTTATTGTTGCGAATGAAATAGATGTTGAAAACTCTGGAGCAATCACCTCTTTTTCCATAGAAAATGATACTTTAATTTTTAAAAACACAATCTCATCTGGCGGGACAAATCCGTGTTATGTGGCTACCAATTCCGATGATTATATTATAACGGCAAACTACTCAAGCGGCACAGTAGGACTTCATAGTATAAAAGAAGATGGTTCTTTAAGTGACTTATTAGCTACACAAAAGCACACTGGAAAAGGAACGACTAGCAGACAGGAATCTCCACATGCCCATTCGGCTTGGTTCGAACCAAACAGTAATACTATAATTTCGATAGATTTAGGAACAAATCAATTATGGTTTTCTAAAATCGACACTATATCTAACACCTTACAACCTATAGAACCATTGGTTTTAGATATGGCTGAAGGTGCGGGACCAAGACATTTAGCATTTCATCCAAATTCTAAATGGATTTACGTGTTAAATGAATTAGATAATACAGTCACTCGCATTGAAAAATCATCTAATAGAGCATATACCATAGAAGAAAGTATCTCTACATTACCTTCAAATTATAAGAAAGAAAATACTAGCGCAGATATTCATATGTCAAATGATGGATTATTTCTATACACTTCCAATCGAGGACATAATAGTATTGCTATTTATAAAGTGAACAAAACTAACGGAACTCTAACTTTTATAGCACATGAATCGACCCACGGAAAAGATCCTAGAAATTTTTCGTTATCACCTTCAAATGATTATATAGTTGTAGCTAATCAGACTTCAGACAATCTAGTGTCTTTTAAAAGAGATAAAAAAACAGGTGCTTTACAATATGTAGACGAAATTAACGCACCAACTCCTGTTTGCGTATTATTTGAATAATTATAAGTAAAACAATGTTTTAGCTTAGTACATTTTAATTAATTTTACGGTACATGCATTGAAGTCATTTTAGAATTTATAACTCGATTTATCTCCTAATAAAAAATAGAGATACTTCGTATTATACCAAAACCTATTATCTATGAAAACGTTTCTTTCAATTTTATGTTTAAGCCTTATTTTAAGTTGTAATTCCAAGAAATCAACTCCAGAAATACAATCAGATGGTATTTCGTTTTACGTGGGATCTTATACTAATAAAGACAGTAAAGGGATTTATAAATACACATTAAATTCCGAAGGATTTTTTTCAGAAATAGGATTACAAACCTTAGCAGAAAGCCCTTCATTTTTAAGTTTTTCTGCAGATAAAAAACACCTAATCGCCGCGAATAAATTAGATCCAAAACTGGGATCAATATCATCTTTCACCATTGAAGGCGACTCTTTAATCTTAAATAATATCATGCCGTCTGGAGGTATGAATCCTTGCTTTGTAACCACAACTAAAGACAACCACGTTTTAGCAGCAAATTATGGAAGTGGCAATATTAGCCTCCTACATCTAGACCAAAATGGACATTTAAGCGATACATTAAGTGTACAGCAGCATACAGGAAAAGGAACCACATCTAGACAAGAAGGTCCGCATGCACACGCGGTTTACAGTGTTCCAAATAGCGACGACATAATTTCGGTAGATTTAGGTACCAATAGTTTATGGTTTTACAACATAGACAAAAATACTAACACATTAAATCTTAGTACTCCGGACACCTTGGCTATGGAAGAAGGTGCTGGACCAAGACACCTAACGTTTCATCCAAACAACAAATGGATTTATGTGTTAAATGAATTAAACAATACGGTAACCAAAATTGAAAGATTAGAATCAGGACAATATGAGAAAAAAGAAAGCACGAAAACTTTACCTTCAGATTTCATAGCATCATCAACTAGCGCAGATATACACATTTCTTCTGATGGCTTATTTTTATACACTTCTAATCGCGGACATAACAGTATTGCGGTTTTTAAAGTAAACCCTAACAATGGCTCGTTAACCTTGGTAGGCCACGAATCAACTAGAGGTGAAACACCACGAAATTTCTCATTATCTCCAGACGAAAAATTTGTAGTTGTTGCCAATCGCAATTCAGATAATTTAGTGTCATATAAAAGAAATAAAGAAACAGGTGTATTAACCTTTGTAGATGAAATTAAATCGCCTACCCCTTCTTTTATTCTATTTCAGTAATTAACCTTTATACTTTATTGGAAGATGCACGATTTTCTTGGTATCGAAAAAATCCTCTTCGAAATAATCAGTCAAATCATAAATAGAAACGGTCTTATAATCTTGAAGTTCTTCGGTTAAATCGCCACCTTTAAGATAGATAATACCGTTTTTTAATTCGTTTTGCTGTGTTTTAGCAATTTTACCTTTAGTCCAATGCACAAAAGTAGGCATGGCAGCAACGGCACGACTTACAATAAAATCGTATTTATCGTCTATTTCTTCTACACGACTATGTGTAATTTTCACGTTGGTTAATCCTAAACCTTCAACAACCTCAGCAACAACTTTTAATTTTTTAGCAATACTGTCTACTAAATGAAACGAACACTCTGGAAAGAGTATAGCTAGAGGAATTCCAGGAAAACCACCACCCGTTCCAACGTCCATTAATTTAGAGCCATCCTTAAATGAAATAAGCTTGGCAATACCCAAAGAGTGCAAAACATGTCGCAAATACAACTCGTCTATATCTTTTCTAGATACTACATTAATCTTTAAATTCCAGTCCTGATATAAGCTTTCTAGTTTCTGAAACTTAGAAATTTGATCGTCTGTTAAATCCGGGAAATACTTTAAAATAAGCTCCATTTCATATAATTTTTGACAAAAATATACTTTTTAATGGCATTTTTTTATGATTTAAATAATAAGTTGCGACGCATTATTAATTATCTTTGCCCAAAACAGCAACCTCCTAATTTAGTTGTTGTTAAATAATTTAGTGTATGAACAATCAAGTATTATCGTTTTCACGTCAAGATCCAGCTAAGTTCTTTAGAACTCTGAACAAACGTGTAAACGAATATTTTAAAGAAAATAATATTAAACGTACAGGAAACTGGAAGTTATGGGTTAAAACCATAATAATGTTTACCATCTTTTTAGCACCATATTTTTTAATATTAACCTTAGATATTCCTCAGTGGGCACAATTTCTATTAACTATTGTTATGGGAATTGGAATGGCAGGTGTTGGAATGAATGTGATGCACGATGGTAACCACGGCGCCTTTTCTAACAAGGACTGGGTAAACCGTTTAATGGGAAGCAGTATTTACATTCTTGCTGGTAACGTATACAATTGGCAAGTACAACATAATGTATTACACCACACCTATACCAATATTCACGGGCATGACGAAGATTTAGAAGCAGGACGTGTATTACGTTTTTCCAGACATTCTGAATGGAAATGGCACCATAAATTCCAACACTATTACTCGGTATTATTATATGGTTTATTAACTATAAACTGGGCTATTACTACAGATATTAAGCAAATGAGAAGCTATATGAAACGTAAGTTATCGTATGGTAAATTCCCAAGTCCAATTGCGAATTGGAGCAAATTAGTCATTTCCAAAATTATATATGTCAGTATTTGGATTGTAATCCCGATGGCTGTATTAGACTTAGCGTGGTGGAAAATCTTATTAGGTTTCTTTATCATGCATTATACCGCAGGTTTAATTTTAAGTGTAGTTTTTCAATTGGCTCACGTTATGGAAGAAGCCGAAATGCCACTTCCTGAAGAAGATGGCACTATGAAAAACACATGGGCTATTCACCAATTAAATACAACGGTTAACTTTGGTGCTAAAAGCAGAATTATTAATTGGTATACGGGTGGTTTAAATCACCAAGTAGAACACCATATTTTCCCTCATATTAGCCATGTTCACTACACAAAGATTTCAAAAATTGTAAAGGAAACCGCTAAAGAATTTAATTTACCATACAACGAATATAAAACTACGCGTAAAGCGATTGCTGCTCACTTTAGATATTTACGTGAGATGGGCGTTAAACCAGCTTTACAATCTTAACTATTAATTAGAAATGAACCCACTTTCAGACAGAATTACAAGTCTGCCTTCATCGGCTACTTTAGCAATGGCAGCAAAAGCACGTGAACTAAAATCACAAGGCATTGATATAATCGGATTAAGCTTAGGGGAACCTGACTTTAACACTCCAGATTATATTAAAGACGCGGCTATACAAGCTATTAACGACAACTATAATTCTTACTCTCCAGTAGACGGATATGCCGAATTAAAGGATGCTGTTATTACAAAATTTAAACGTGATAACGATTTAACATATACGCCATCACAAATTGTGGTGTCTACAGGGGCAAAGCAATCTATTGCGAATGTTGCACAAGTATTATTAAATCCAGGTGACGAAGTTTTATTACCAGCACCTTACTGGGTAAGCTATTCAGCAATAGCAACCTTATGCGAAGCGACTTATAAAGAGATCCCTTCGACCATCGAAGATGATTTTAAAATCACACCAGCACAGTTAGAAGCCGCAATTACGCCTAAAACTAAAATGGTATTTTTTAACTCGCCAAATAACCCAAGTGGAACAATTTACACAGAAGCTGAATACCGTGCGTTAGCTGAAGTTTTAGAAAAATATCCAAATATTTTTATTCTTTCAGATGAAATTTACGAGCACATTAACTACGGTGTAAAACACTTTAGTTTTGCTGCGATTCCAAGCATGTTCGACCGTACTATTACAGTTAATGGTGTAGCAAAAGCATTTGCTATGACTGGTTGGAGAATTGGATACATTGGTGCTCCAGACTGGATAGCTAAAGCATGTACTAAAATGCAAGGACAGATTACTTCAGGAACAAACTGTATCGCTCAACAAGCTACTGTAACTGCTCTAAACGAATCTCCTGAGCGTATTCAATTTATGGTAGATGAATTTAAAATTAGACGTGATTTAATTTTAAGTTTATTAAACGACATCGAAGGATTTAAAACAAACATCCCTACAGGTGCTTTTTATGTATTCCCTAACGTATCTTTCTATTTCGGAAAAACATTAAGAGGAAAAACAATAAACAACGCTACAGACTTCTCTTTATACTTACTAGAAGAAGCTCACGTAGCAACTGTTACAGGAGAAGCATTTGGTAACTCTGATTGTATCCGTATTTCTTATGCCGCATCTCAAGATACCATTATTGAAGCGCTTAAGCGTATTAAAGAAGCAGTAACTGCTTAATATTATATTACTATAAAACTGAAAAGCCACTATTTTAGAATAGTGGCTTTTTTGTTTATTAAGCAAATCGCATACTTGTCTATTAATTTTCAATCGTCGAAGTTCAATTGAATCAGAAAACGCTATTCCTTATTATTATTTTAAACGGTACAAGATCGCACGTCTATAAATTTTATTTCAGTTAGTTATTTATTTACCTATTCCGCCAAAAGAAAGGAGTCAACAACACAAGTACAGTAAACAGTTCTAAACGCCCAATAAGCATTAAAAAACTACACCACCACTTCCCTACTGCCGGTAAAGCCGCATAATTAGTAACAGGACCAAAATTCCCTAAAGCAGGTCCAACATTCCCTAAACTAGAAGCCGATAAACCTACCGCCGACTCGAAATTAATACCAAGCATAGAGAACACTAAAGCCCCTATAATAAAGGACAACATATAGAGTATAAAAAAGGCTAATACATTAAATACAATATCTCCAGATACCGCTTTAGTATTATAGCGTACTGGCAGTACTGCATTAGGATGAAGCGAACGTTTAAATTCTATAAAGCCGTTTTTAATCATGATTAAATGTCTTACAACTTTTACACCTCCTGCCGTACTACCTGCAGAACCTCCTAGAAACATTAATCCAAAGAAAAACACAACTAAGAAATGAGTCCATAAGGTATAATCTGCCGAAACAAACCCTGTAGTTGTAATTATAGATAGTACTTGAAACAGTCCGTGTCTAAAGGCACTTTCTGCTTGCCCCCAAACCATTGGGTGTGTTATAGAAGACATTCCTAAATCTGCTCTAAAATATATAATGAACGCCACAATTGTAGTAAAAATAGCAATAAACCAGCTGTACAATTTAAACTCTTCGTCTTTGTATATTTTCTGGATTTTTCCTTTAAAAGCAAAATAACTCAATACAAAATTGGCTCCTGCTAAAAACATGAAAGTAATTATTATATACTGTATAATAGGTTGATGATTCCAATATGCTACACTTGCATTTTTAGTAGAAAACCCACCAGTAGATAAGGTTGCCATTGCATGGTTAATAGCATCAAAGAAAGTCATACCTGCGAGCCATAGTAATAAGGTTTCAGCTAAAGTATACCCGAAATAGATTAACCATAAACGTTTTGCTGTATCTGTTATTCTAGGGTGTAACTTATCGCCACTAGGTCCTGGAGCTTCAGCAGCAAAAAGCTGCATTCCTCCTATTCCTAACAACGGTAATATAGCTACCGCTAATACGATAATCCCCATTCCACCAATCCAATGTGTTAAACTTCTCCAGAACAGCACACCATACGGGATAATTTCTATATCATGGATTATAGATGAACCCGTGGTAGTAAAACCAGACATGGTTTCGAAAAAGGCATCTGTAAAATTAGGAATACTTTGCGTTAAAATATAGGGAAGCGTTCCAGACAAGGTCATAACAAGCCACCCGAAAGTCACTACAATATACCCTTCACGCTTGTTCATTTCTTTTTTATGATCTTTAGTTGCAAACATCATAACAGCTCCCATCATAATAGGAATCATTCCTGAGTAGAACAATTGCATGGTTACCCCATCATTATATAGGAAACTAACTAATGCCGACAACAACATAAATCCACCATTAAATAATAACAGTAATCCTAAAAAATGAAAAATAATTTTATAATTAAGTTTCATATGCTACCTAAAAAGTTTTTCTACTTGTTTTATAGATTGTGGTAAACAACATACAACCACTCGGTCTCCTTGACTAATTTTAAAATCTCCTAAGGCAATGATACCTTCTCCATCTCTAATAATACCCCCTATAATCGCAGAACGCGGAAAATCTATTTCTTTAATAATTTTATTACAAATTAAAGATTTAGACTTCACCTTAAATTCCAACAACTCGGCGTGCATGTTGTTAAGTTTAGTCATGGCAACAACATCACCTTTTCGTATATATCTAAAAATGTTGTTTGCTGCTAGAAGTTTCTTATTAATAAGTGTATCGATACCTATAGATTGAGACAATTCGAAATAGTCCATATTCTCTACTAAAGCAATCGTTTTTCTTACACCTTTAGATTTAGCCACTAAACATGACATGATATTGGTTTCGGAATTTCCGGTTACGGCAATAAAGGCATCCATATCACTCAGATTTTCCTCTTCCAGTAAATCTACATTTCTTCCATCGCCATTAATTACCAATACTTTTGGCAATTCATCGGCTACATCAAAAGCACGTTCTTTATCTTTTTCAATCAGTTTAACACGTGTAGAAGAATTACTTAAATCGCGAGCCGCTTTATAACCAATTTTACTTCCACCAAGAATCATTACGTTTTTAACTTCCGTATGCATTTTACCTGTTAGCTTACAAAGTTCTTCTGCTCCACCTTCGGAAGTAATAAACACGACATTATCGCCTTGTTTAAACACCGTATCTCCCCTAGGGATAATGGTATATTGAGTTCCAAAACGCTGAATAGCTATAGGTACAAAGTGAATTTCAGGAAAAATTTGTGCAGCTTCCTTCACGGTTTTCCCAATAAAGGTCATTCTACTAGATAGGTTTAAACCTAACATAGTTAAAGCACCGCCTTCAAATTCGTAACTATCATTAAAAGCCGATTGGTCTAACAGTAATTTAATTTCCGAGGCGGCTAAAGCTTCTGGCGAAATCAATTCATCAATACCGAATTTAGTAAAACCAACTTCTTCTTTATGATTAATAAATTCTGTGTTAGAAATTCTGGCAATGGTTTTTTTAGCACCAAGTTGTTTGGCCAAAACACAAACTGTGATATTAGTAGTCTCGGAAGAAGTAACGGCAATAACAAGGTCGCTTTCGGATACTCTTGCATCTTTCAGAATTGAGATTGATGTAGAATCGCCTTTAATTACTTTTATGTCTAAATGGGTATCGGCTTTTGTTAAGCTGTCCTTATTAACATCTATTAGAGTAATTTCTTGAGCTTCGTAAGATAAAAGTTTAGCTAAATGAAACCCAACTTCACCAGCGCCTGCAATGATAATTTTCATGTGTAGTCTATCGTAAAAAGTAAAACAAATATACTAGAATTTATAATTCTTGTATGCTTTTACAATTAATATAATTATTTGTTTGCAAGTTTCCTAATGCATAGTGAATAACTTATATTTGCTTAAAATTTTTGATTTGACAAAAGTAAATCCATATAAAGACAGTGACCTTGGTAAGAAAGAACAAGTCACTAAAATGTTTGATAATATTTCAGGCACTTACGACGATTTAAACCGTGTAATTTCTTTTGGTATTGATATTAAATGGCGCAAAAAAGTAGTCGAATTGGTTAAAAACACCAATCCAACCTCTATTTTAGATATTGCTACTGGAACTGGAGATTTAGCGATTAACTTAGCTGAAACTGATGCTGAAAAAATTATAGGATTAGATATAAGTCCTGGAATGCTTGAAGTTGGAGTGCAAAAAATTAAAGCAAAAAAATTAGAAGGCACTATTGAAATGATTTTAGGTGATTCTGAAAATATGCCTTTCGAAGACAATGCTTTTGATGCTATTACAGTTGCTTTTGGCGTTAGAAATTTTGAAACCTTAGAAAAAGGTTTAGCCGAAATTCTGCGTGTATTAAAACCAAATGGAATTTTTGTGATTCTAGAAACTTCGGTTCCTGTAAAAACACCTTTTAAACAAGGGTATAAATTATATACCAATAACATTATGCCAGCTATTGGAAAACTTTTTTCTAAAGATAAAAGTGCTTATAAATATCTTAGCGATTCCGCCGCTGTTTTTCCTCATGGAGAAGCTTTGAACAATATTTTAAAGAAAGTTGGGTTTACTAGTGTTAAAGCTTTCCCACAAACATTTGGAGTCGCTACCATTTATACATCATCTAAACAGTAATATGAGAAAACTAGTTGTAATTGTATTTTTTATCCTGATTTCCCAATCTAGTTTTGCACAGTTATTTAGTCGCGAACGGATTTTACACAATGAGAATTTCGATAAAGACCGATTTAGCTATGGCTATTATTTAGGTTTTAATAATTATGGCTTTGATTTTGATTATAACGACAATATTAGTGCAACAACAGATAATGGAGAGTTGGACCGTACAGATATTCAAATAGACAAAAGTATTGGTTTTAGTGTGGGTCTATTAGGAAATATGAGGATTAACGATTATATAGATTTACGCTTTGAGCCTGGACTATATATTACCAATAGAACATTACATTATAACGCCTATCATTTTCAAGGTTATAACTATATAGATTCTAATAACAATAGTGTTCCTTACTTTGGATCTTCGTTTACTACAAACTATGATTTTGAAAATGACCCACAAAATGTATTAGAACGAGAAATAAGATCTACTTACATACATTTGCCGTTATTAGTGAAATTTTCGGCCAAACGCATCAACAATTTTAAGCCTTTTATTATGGGTGGTGCATCGATGTCTATAAACTTAAATAGCAACGAAGACACTAGGGAAGATAACAGTGATGGCCAATTTAGAATGAAACGATATACCTATTATTACGAAGTTGGTCTTGGTATAGATTTCTATTTACCATACTTTAAATTTACACCATCTATTCGAGGCGTATTTGCAATAAATGATGAGCTTGTTAGAGATGATCCTTTAAATGGTCCTAGTCCGTGGACGGATAATATTGCTAGTATGAAGACTCAAGGGATTTTTATAAACTTTACTTTTCAATAGTTCGGCGTTTAAACTCGCTTAGTAAAATAGACGTTGCCGTAGCCACATTTAAACTTTCTGTAGCTTTTAATTCTCCAAATCTAGGGATAGCGATTTTTTCGGTTATTAAGGCTTCAATGTTTTTAGATACGCCGTTGGCTTCATTCCCCATTACTAAAATACCAGCATCTAAAAGTTCGCGATGCGTATATACATTTTCACCTTCCATAAAAGCACCGTAAACCGGAACCTTTGTATCTTTTAAAAAACGGTCTAAATCTAAATAACTAATATTTACACGTGTTATAGACCCCATAGTTGCCTGCACCACTTTCGGGTTATAACAATCTACGGTACCAATATTACAAATCAAATCCTTAATACCAAACCAATCGCATAATCTAATAATGGTTCCTAAATTCCCAGGATCTCTCACATCGTCTAACGCGACACATAATTGTGACACATCTATTTGTTTTGTTTCTGGAATTTCGAAAACAGCAAGCGCTTGATTCGGGGTTGTTAAAAAGCTAATGCGTTTTAAATCTGTTTCAGAAATAAGTGTTTCTAAAGGCAAATTTAAATTAAAGGATTCTGTTGTGTATAAATGCTGTAGTTTTAAGTCGGATTGCAACAATTCTTTAATTGTCTTAATTCCTTCAGCAACAAACACATTGGACTCTAACCTGTGCTTTTTAAGTTTTAATTTATTAATTAGTTTTATTTGATTTTTCGATAACATTCAAATAATGTATTTTTGATTTCGTAAGCAACTTATTTGTGTTTGCCTAATACGATTGCAAACATAACACAAGTCTTTTAAATGTTTTTAATTTCTAGAATATACTTGAAACAAAGGTTCTCAAAAATAGTATTATTTATTTTATTAACAGGTTTAATTACGGCTTGTAACTCCGTCAAAAACGTCGGAGAAAACGATTTACTTTTGGTGAATAACACCATCTATGTAGATAGCGTTAAAAACACCTCCGAAAAGATAGACAACCTACTTTATCAGGAGCCTAACAAGACCATGTTAGGATTGCCTATTCGCTTATATATTTATAATCTGGCGCGCCCAAATATAGACTCTATAATTGATGCTCGATTAAACAAAACTGCTAAACATCGCGAGCGTTTAGAACGTTTTTTATCTAAAAAGCAATTGTATCAATATATAAATTCTAGAAAAAATTTAAATTCTTGGTTAAAAACTACTGGAGAAGCGCCTACATTAATTAGCGAACCTCGAGCCCTAAAATCGGTTAAACGCTTAGAAGACTATTATATTAATAACGGTTGGTTTGATGTAACGGCTAGTTACGACACCATTATAAAATCTAAGAAAAAAGTAGAAGTTAACTACCAAGTAAACTTAGGTACACCATATAAAATTGATAGTATTTCTACCAAAATAATGTCGCCTGTTGTAGATACAATCTACAATCGTTTTAAAAGACGATCATTAATTAAAACAGGACAGCGCTATACCACAGATAATTTTGAAGCAGAGCGTGATAGAATTACGTCCAATTTAAGAAATCACGGAATCTATCAGTTTAGTCAAGATTATGTCATTTTTCAGGTCGACACCATTAACACCAATAAAAAAATGAATGTTGAAGTTCAAATTAAGAATTTTAGCCGTCAAGGTATAGATTCAACATTCCGAGAACCGTTTAAAGTTTACAAAATTAAAGATGTAAATATTTACACAGATTCATCTCACGAAAATAGAGAGTCTACAATTCAGGATTCTATTACATACAATGGATTTAATTTGTACGGTACCGAAAAAATAGCTTTTAGACCAAAAGCGCTTACCGATGCCGTATTTATAAATCCTGGAAATGTATTTAGTGATATAGATAGAACTCGAACTTATAAACATTTAAGTGAATTAAAAACATTTAAATATCCAGACATTAAATATGTAGAAAACCCAGACTCTACTCTTACTACCAATATTTATTTAACACCTTTAAAGAAGTTTAATTTAGGGTTTGCGACAGAAGTATCGACAAGTAATATTCAGGTTATCGGTTTTTCGGTAAACCCAAGTTTATTGGCTAGGAATATTTTTAAAGGAGCAGAAACGCTAGAACTTTCTGGTTTTGCATCTATTGGAGCCTCTAAAGACGCTAGCAATGATCAAGATGTGTTTTTTGACATTAATGAAATAGGAGCAGATTTAAAACTTACTATTCCTAGAATATTTTTCCCGATAAGAACAGATAGTCTTATCCCGAAAACCATGTCCCCTACAACGCGTGTTGGACTTTCTATCGCTAGTCAGAAAAATGTAGGTTTAGATAAACGATCTTTTACTGGAACCTTAAATTACAATTGGAGACCTAAGCGTGGTATTACTCAAGCTTTAGACCTATTTAATGTTCAATATGTTCGAAACCTAAATCCGGATAACTATTTTAATGTTTATAGTACATCTTATGATACTCTAGACGACATTGCTCACGATATAGGTTACATAGAAGACGACGAAGATTTATCTATTCCCGATGGTACAAACGAATTTATAGACGAAGTCTTAGGGCCGAATCCTCCTAATAACATTTCCGACGACGATATACAAACGGTTAACAATATAGACGAACGTATGATTCGTTTAACCGAAAACAACTTAATTATCTCTTCTGCCTATACCTTTATTAAGGATAGCCGTAGAAATGTTTCGGATGAAGACTTTTTCATTTTCAGATTTAAATTAGAATCTGCTGGTAATTTAACAGCCTTAGGTTCTAAACTTTCTAATGCACCAAAAAACGAAGACGAGCAATACGAGTTATTTAATGTGGCGTATTCTCAATATATTAAAACAGAATTAGACTTTACAAAGCATTGGGATTTGGGACATCAAAACATCCTAGCTGTACGTAGCTTTTTCGGAATTGCTATACCTTACGGGAACTCAGACAACATACCATTTGCTAAGAGTTTCTTTGCAGGAGGGGCTAACGACAACCGAGCCTGGACTGCCTACGACCTAGGACCTGGTAGTTCTCAAAGCAATGACGATTTTAATGAAGCTAACTTAAAATTGGCGTTAAATGTAGAGCATCGATTTAATGTATTCGAAGATTTATACGGTGCGTTGTTTGTAGATATAGGAAACATTTGGAATGTGTACGACAATATTGAGGACGAAGCCTCTACATTCGATAGTTTTAATTCCCTAAAAGATATTGCCGTTGGATCCGGAATTGGATTACGTTACGATTTTAGCTTTTTAGTATTTAGATTCGACGTTGGTTTTAAAACCTACGACCCTTCATATTCCGAAGGCGATAGATGGTTTAAGGACTATAATTTTGGTAATGCCGTTTATAATGTGGGAATTAACTATCCGTTTTAGAAATTTAAAATATACATCGTTTTCGGAGATTTTCGCCTAGTTAAAGGCTTCAAAACTTAAAAAAAACACATAAAAGTATTACATTTGGTAATAATCAACATTCACAATAATTAAAAATAATTACTATGGGACATAATATTAAACCGGGAGTTGCAACCGGGAAAGAAGTACAAGAAATTTTTAAACTTGCTAAAGAAAAGGGGTTTGCTCTTCCAGCTGTAAATGTAATTGGATCTGATACTATTAATGGTGTTTTAGAAACTGCAGCAGCTTTGAATGCTCCAGTAATTATTCAGTTCTCTAATGGAGGTGCTGTTTTTAATGCAGGAAAAGGATTAAGTAACGAAAATCAAAAAGCAGCAATAGCAGGTGCTGTAGCAGGAGCAAAACACGTACACGAATTATCTGTGGCATACGGAGTTCCTGTAATTTTACATACAGACCACTGTGCTAAAAAATTATTACCTTGGATAGACGGTATGTTAGATGCTAGTGAAAAACACTTCGCAGAAACCGGAAAACCTTTATTTAGTTCACATATGATTGATCTTTCTGAAGAGCCTTTAGAAGAGAACATGGAAATTTGTAAATCTTACCTAGAACGCATGAGCAAAATGGGTATGACTTTAGAAATCGAATTGGGTATTACAGGAGGAGAAGAAGACGGTGTAGATAATACAGATGTAGACGATTCTAAATTATACACACAACCTGAAGAAGTAGCTTATGCATACGAAGAGTTAAGCAAAGTAAGTGACCAATTTACAATTGCTGCAGCCTTTGGTAACGTACACGGTGTTTACAAGCCAGGAAATGTAAAACTAACTCCAAAAATATTAAAAAATTCTCAAGAATATATTTCTAAAAAATACGGTGTAGAAGATAATCACATCGATTTTGTATTCCATGGTGGATCTGGTTCTACTGTTGAAGAAATTAGAGAAGGAATTAGCTATGGTGTAATTAAAATGAATATCGATACAGACATGCAATATGCATTTATGACAGGTATTCGTGATTACATGAAAGAAAAAGAGGACTATTTACAAGCACAAATTGGTAATCCTGAAGGATCAGATTCACCAAATAAAAAATATTACGACCCTAGAGTTTGGCTAAGAAAAGGTGAAGAAACCTTTGTAGCACGCTTAAAAAAGGCATTTGAAGATTTAAATAATGTGAATACATTATAAAAAAATCGCAGCGTTTTGCTATTATTAAAAACAAAATTTTAATTTTGGCAAGAATATAGCATAGTAAAAACGGAATTAACCAAATACTATTCTTGTTTATTTTTCTGTTATATTTACAAAATATTCTCTCTAAAAGACATAAAAACCAACACTTTTATGTCTTTTAGATTAACGCTAAACAAAACAATTCGGAGGTATATATCTTCCGGATAAATAAAATAAAATCAATATGTCTTGGTTTAAAAGAAAAACAAAAGGTATTACTACCACCACCAACGAGAAAAAGGACATCCCTAAAGGGCTCTGGTACAAATCTCCAACAGGTAAAATTGTAGATACCGACGAATTAGAAGAGAATTTTTATGTGAGTCCAGAAGATGGATATCATGTTAGAATTGGGAGTAAAGAATACTTCGAAATACTTTTCGACGACAATACCTTTAAAGAATTAGATGCTAATCTTACATCTAAGGATCCTCTTAAATTCGAGGACACAAAAAAATACCCAGACCGTTTAAAAGCCGCACAAGACAAAACAAATCTTAAAGATGCTGTTAGAACTGGTGTTGGTAAGTCTAAAGGTAAAGATATAGTTATTGCCTGTATGGACTTCAGCTTTATTGGAGGTTCTATGGGAAGTGTAGTTGGAGAAAAAATTGCACGCGCCGCTAATTACTCTATTAAAAACAAGATTCCTTTAATGATTATTTCAAAATCTGGAGGAGCACGTATGATGGAAGCCGCATTATCTTTAATGCAATTAGCAAAAACATCTGTAAAACTAGCTCAATTAGCCGATGCTGGAATTCCTTACATCTCTTTATGTACAGATCCTACAACAGGAGGTACAACAGCTTCTTTTGCCATGCTAGGAGATATAAACATTAGCGAACCTGGAGCATTAATTGGTTTTGCAGGTCCAAGAATTGTAAGAGATACTACAGGGAAAGAACTTCCTGAAGGTTTTCAAACTGCAGAATTCTTGTTAGAACATGGGTTCTTAGACTTTATTACACACCGTAAAGAATTAAAAAACAAAGTGAACTTATACATCGATTTAATTACAAATCAGCCTATAAGAGCTTAGTAATTAGAAAGCGAGCAGTTTGTTTCTTTTTTTATCATCTTCATAAAAGATCACAAATACAGTATTAAATTATATAATATTGTTATATTTGCAGCGCGAAAGATACGCTTTCGTGTACATAACAATCATTTACAATAATATTAGAATGTATTTATCAAAAGAAGAAAAGCAAGAAATGTTTGCTAAACACGGTAAAGGGAAAAACGATACTGGTTCAGCTGAAGGGCAAATTGCTTTGTTTACACAAAGAATTAATCACTTAACAGAACACTTAAAAAAGAATCGTAAAGATTATAATACTGAGCGTTCTTTAGTAATGTTAGTAGGTAAGAGAAGAAGCTTACTAGATTATTTAACGAAGAAAGATGTCTTAAGATATCGTGCCATTGTTAAAGAATTAGGATTAAGAAAATAAGAAAAGAGAGGCTTTATGCCTCTTTTTTTAGTTTACACGTCTCGTAAGAGATAAGATAAAAAGCTATTACTTAGTTTTTCATTGGTCACCCACACAACAACTACAACACAACGACCATTGTTTAATTAGAATAAAAAAATTTATGATTCCAAAAGTTTTTAAAGAGGTTATAGACCTTGGTGATGGAAGAGAAATTACCATCGAAACCGGAAAATTAGCTAAACAAGCTCATGGATCCGTTGTTGTACAATCTGGAAAGTGTATGTTATTATGTACAGTTGTTTCAAATTACAAGCAAGCAGATGTCGACTTTTTACCATTAACGGTAGATTATCGTGAAAAATTTGCTGCTGCTGGTCGTTATCCAGGTGGTTTTTTCAAGAGAGAAGCAAGACCAAGTGACGGTGAAGTATTAACTATGCGTTTAGTAGACCGTGTTTTACGTCCGTTATTCCCAAAAGATTATCACGCAGAAACACAAGTTATGATTCAGTTAATGTCTCATGACGAAAATGTTATGCCAGAAGCTATGGCAGGTTTAGCCGCTTCGGCAGCCATCCAATTATCAGATTTCCCTTTCGAATGTCCAATCTCAGAAGCTAGAGTTGGTCGTATTAATGGAGAATTTGTTATTAACCCAACCCGTGCACAATTAGAAGAATCTGACATCGAAATGATGATTGGAGCATCTTACGATTCTGTAATGATGGTTGAAGGTGAAATGGATGAAATTTCTGAGGAAGAGATGGCAGATGCTATCAAATTTGCTCATGAAGCAATTAAAGTTCAAATTGATGCTCAAGTACGTTTAGCAGAAGCTTTTGGTAAAAAAGAAACTCGCGAATATACTCCTGCAGAAGTTAACGAAGAATTAGAAAAAAGAATACACGATTTAGCATACGATAAATGTTACGCTATTGCAAAACAAGGAACGTCTAAAGTAGAGCGTACTAATGCATTTGCAGAAGTTAAGGAAGAAGTTAAAGCGTCTTTCACAGAAGAAGAAATGGCAGAATTTGGCCATCTTGTTAGCGGTTATTATAGTAAAGCAGAAAAAGAAGCTGTTCGTGAATTAACATTAAGCGAAGGCTTACGTTTAGACGGAAGAAAGACTGACGAAATAAGACCAATTTGGTGTGAGGTAGATTATTTACCTTCAACTCACGGTTCTGCAATCTTTTCTCGTGGAGAAACTCAGGCTTTAGCAACTGTTACTTTAGGAACATCTAGAGACTCTAACAAAATAGATATGCCATCTTACGAAGGCGAAGAAAATTTCTATTTACATTATAACTTCCCTCCTTTCTGTACCGGTGAAGCTAGACCATTAAGAGGAACATCTCGTAGAGAAGTTGGTCATGGTAACTTAGCACAACGTGCATTAAAAGGAATGATTCCTGCAGATTGCCCTTACACAGTACGTGTAGTATCTGAGGTATTAGAATCTAATGGTTCTTCTTCTATGGCAACCGTTTGTGCTGGAACAATGGCAATGATGGATGCTGGTGTTAAAATGACAAGACCTGTTTCTGGTATCGCTATGGGGTTAATTTCTGATGGCGACCGTTACGCAGTATTATCTGATATTTTAGGAGACGAAGATCACTTAGGTGATATGGACTTTAAAGTAACAGGTACTACTGAAGGTATTACAGCTTGCCAAATGGATATTAAAATTAAAGGATTGTCTTACGAAATTTTAGTGAATGCACTAAAACAAGCTCGTGAAGGTCGTTTACATATCTTAGGTAAAATTACAGATACTATTGCTACTCCAAACGAAAGTGTTAAAGAACATGCGCCTACAATGGTTACGCGTCGCGTTCCTAACGAATTTATTGGTGCTTTAATTGGACCTGGAGGAAAAGTAATTCAAGAAATGCAGAAAGAAACTGAGACGACTATCGTTATTAACGAAGATCCAGTAACTGAAGAAGGTATTGTTGAAATTTTAGGTGTAGGTAGTGAAGGTATTAATGCTGTATTAGCAAAAATAGACGCTTTATTATTTAAACCAACAGTGGGTAGCGTTTACGAAGTTAAAGTAATTAAAATGTTAGATTTTGGAGCTGTTGTAGAGTATACAGAAGCACCAGGGAACGAAGTTTTATTACACGTAAGTGAGTTAGCTTGGGAACGTACAGAGAATGTTTCTGATGTTGTTAATATGGGCGATGTATTCGATGTAAAATACTTTGGAACAGACCCTAAAACACGTAAAGAAAAAGTATCTCGTAAAGCGATTTTGCCAAAACCAGAAGGTTATGTAGCAAGACCACCACGCGATCGTGACGATAGAAAACCTAGAGATAATAGAGGTCGTGACAACAGACGTGACGATAGAAAACCTAGAGAAAGAAAAGACGATTAATTTTAGATTTTTTCATATCATACCAAAAAGCCAACCTTGTTCGTACAGGGTTGGCTTTTTTCATTTAGGAACATCTAGTCTCAGACATATTTGAAATCTCAGAATTAACTTATTAATTTCATGTTTTTTAATTTAAAATAATTAGAAAATTTAAAAGGACCATTTTAGTTGAAACAAGTCTAGTTTATAAAAAACAATGCATCCCAATAAAATAATTCAAAACTTTTGTAACATTTATAATAAACCTTACGTATAACTAAAGACAAAGGAGTATTCACTTAATTTACAGGAGAACTTTACATGAGACAACTTAAAATTACGAAGCAGGTTACAAACAGAGAAACAGCTTCGCTAGATAAATATCTTCAAGAAATTGGAAAAGTTGACTTAATTACCGCAGACGAAGAAGTAGAATTAGCACAACGTATTAAAGCAGGAGATCAAGTAGCTTTAGAAAAGTTAACAAAGGCTAACCTACGTTTTGTGGTTTCGGTAGCAAAGCAATATCAAAATCAAGGCCTAACATTACCAGATTTAATTAACGAAGGTAACTTAGGATTGATAAAAGCAGGACAACGTTTTGATGAAACACGTGGGTTCAAATTTATATCTTATGCTGTATGGTGGATTCGTCAGTCTATCTTACAAGCTTTAGCAGAACAGTCAAGAATTGTACGTTTGCCATTAAACAAGATTGGATCTATTAACAAAATCAATAAGACTTTTGCTTTTTTAGAACAATCTCATGAACGTCCGCCAAGTCCTGAGGAAATTGCCAAAGAATTAGATATGACCATTAACGATGTTAAAGAGTCTTTAAAAAATTCTGGCCGTCACGTCAGTATGGATGCACCTCTTGTACAAGGAGAAGATTCAAATTTATACGATGTATTAAATAGTGGGGAATCGCCTAATCCAGATCGCGAACTGTTACATGAGTCTTTACGTACAGAAATAGAACGTGCGTTAGAGACGTTAACACCACGTGAAGCAGACGTTATTCGTTTATATTTCGGATTAGCAAATCAGCACCCAATGACGCTAGAGGAAATTGGTGAAACATTCGATTTAACACGCGAACGTGTAAGACAAATAAAAGAAAAAGCAATACGTAGATTGAAACATACGTCTCGTAGCAAAATATTAAAAACATATTTAGGATAACCTAAAGAAAGTAACAAACGGTTAAAGCTCTTAAAGAGCATAAAAACTGTTCGTTTTTTGATTGATGAAAGAACCTTCGGCTGATTACCGAAGGTTCATTTTTTTATATTACATTTGCCAAAAATCTTACTATAATGACTTCAAAATTAATTGCTCCCTCTATTTTAGCTGCCGATTTTGGCAACCTCCAACGTGATGTTGAAATGGTTAATAATAGTGAAGCAGACTGGTTTCATATCGATATAATGGATGGTGTTTTTGTTCCCAATATTTCTTACGGAATGCCTGTTCTTAAAGCCATATCTCAACATGCCACAAAAACTATCGATGTCCATTTAATGATAGTGGATCCAGACCGATATATTAAAACTTTTGCAGAGTTAGGTAGTGATATTCTTACTGTACACTATGAAGCTTGTACACATCTTCATCGCACAATTCAAGCTATAAAAGCTGAAGGCATGAAAGCTGGTGTTGCCTTAAATCCGCACACAAACATTAAGGTATTAGAAGATATAATTAATGATGTTGATGTTGTTTTAATCATGAGTGTAAATCCTGGTTTTGGAGGTCAGAGCTTTATTGAAAACACTTACAATAAAGTAAAACAATTAAAGAAACTTATAGAGCAAAAAGGAGCTACAACACTAATAGAAATAGATGGTGGTGTTACAGATAAGAATGCAGAAACTTTAATTGAATGTGGGGCAGATGTTCTAGTAGCAGGAAGTTATGTTTTTAAAAGCACAGATCAACTAAAAACGATCTCCAATTTAAAAAGCGCTATTAATTCTTAATATTTAATTAACGAATTGACACTTAAGTGACTAATAAATTTTGATTATGTTAGCTCAAGATTTATTTAATTGTATTTAAAGTAAAAAATCCGTCGATTATCAATAAATAATAAAATAACCCCAATTATAAACAATTAAATATTATTTTTAATAAAAATTTTAATTATGAAAAAAACTACTATTATACTTTTTTTTCTAATGTTTAGCACATTAGCCTACAGCCAATTTAGAGGTCGTGAAACGTGGGTATTTAGTGCTGGTATTAATGTTTTAGACAATAGTGCATTTCAAGATCCTTTAAAAGGTACTGAGAAGTGGAGTTTTAATAATCCGTTTACTTTTGGTGCTGAATATAGATTTGATGAAGATTTTACTATTAGTCCAATGTTAAGTTTTAACAGTATTGACGAAGTTTATGAAGACGGTGCACATGGCGGAAGAGGAATAATTGAAGGTGGAACATATGTATCTTTTGATGTTAATGCTAAATTTTATTTTGATGAATATATCGCTGAAAATGAAAATTTAGACGCTTTCGTAGGTTTAGGTGCCGGTTATTACAATGTTGCAGACGAATCCAATGGATCAGGAAACGTAGCCCTTGGGTTAAGATATTGGTTTTCTCCACAATGGGGACTTAGAATTCAAAGTTTAGCAAAATTTGCTTTTGACAATGACAAAGTATATGCCAACAACAATTTCATTCATAGCTTAGAAGTATTATATAGACTATAATAACAACCTTAACTTCAAAAAAAAAGTAGAACAAATATATTTGTTCTACTTTTTTTTTTGAAATCATCTCATATGTTTTATCTGTACTAATTTAGCGTCAGTCCTGATTAAATCACTAACAATTGAAAAGCTTTAAGCATTTATCACGAAATTAAAGCTAATTGGTAAAATAATGATGCTAAAAGTATTAACAACCTAATATAAATCTAAATTGTTTTTTATAAGCTTATCGCTATTAACTAAAGAAGTTTAATCTACGTGTTATATCTGATACATTCAAAAGCAAAAATTAATTTCCGGTACTTATAGATATTGCCTGACTCACACGATTTTATTTGACATATATCTCTAGTTTAACTCACCCCTGAACACGTCTTACGAAGCTCCAATTCGCATTTAAGAATGCTTAGGTAATAAATTGAAGAGGAGACTGTTTTCTAAAAAGCACAAAAAAACTCAGATTAAATCATCTGAGTTTTTAAATTTAAATTGTATTACGTAGAACTTAACTAAAATTTCCTAATAGCCTCTTTTATTTCATTCTTAATCCAACTCCAAGAATATTTTTTCAAAGCAATTTCATCATTATCATAGCCATATCCATAACCATAATTGTAGCCATACCCTTTAGATGTTTTAGAATCACTAATATTGTTAACAACGTAAACCATATTGTTAAGTTTTTGTGTGGTATATAATTCACTTGAAAATCCTAATAATTTTTTATCAGTAAACCCAGCTCGAGCAACATAAATCGTAGCATCTGCATATTGAGAAATTAACAATGTATCGGTAACAAGCATTATAGGTGCTGTATCAATAATTATATAATCATATGATGATTTAGCTTCATTTAATAGCTCTTTTAATTTACCATTTGATAATAACTCTGTTGGATTTGGAGGAATAGTACCAGCTGTTAATACATCTAAAAAATTAACATTGTATTTACTTTTCTGCAGGTAATCTTTCCAATTAGCCGACGATTGAAAAAGAAAATCTGATAGTCCCTTATTTTTATTGTCCCCATCCGCAACAGCAATTTTTGGGTTTCTTAAATCTGCTCCAATTAGTAAAACTTTTTTATTTATACTCGAATAGGCCAAGGCCAAGTTAACGGATACTAAAGTTTTCCCTTCTCCCTTAATCGTTGAAGTTACATATATTATATGCCCCGAATTATCTGCTTTAGGTTTTAGAATGTATTTTAAATTCGTACTCAATATTCTAAAAGACTCCGCTAAAATGGTCCTGTCATTCGGGTTTTCGAATAATTTATCATCTGTTTTAAGCTCAGGAACTTCCCCTACAATAGGAATATTTCGGGAGAGATTAGAAATATCTGCCTTATCGTAAATCTTAGTATCAGACTTAAATACTAAAAACAAAATCCCCAATGGTAGCAACAATGCAACTAAAGCACCTTTAGTGTACATACCTCTTGCATCAGGTGTAACAGCCCTATTAGAACTAAAAGCATACTCCACAACCTTTATGGATGGTAAAGTAATGGCTAAGTTAATTGCAGCTTCCTCCCGCCTCTGTAATAATAATAGATATAAGTTTTCTTTAAGATTTTGTTGACGTTCGATTGCACGCAATTTCTTTTCTTTTTCAGGCATTCTCCTAACCAGATCGATAGCAGTATTTTCTTCTTTTTCTAAGCGCTTTAAAGAAAGATTCAATTGTTCATAATACCCTTGTAAAGATTTTTTCAAACTATTTCTTAGTTCCAATAACTGGCCATTTAACGCTACGACTTTCGGATTATTAACTCCCGCACTTGAAATTAAATTTTCTCTTTCTAAAACTACAGTATTATATTGTGATATGATTCCGTTTGTATTAACACTTTCAAGACCGATACTTTCTGGCATTAAAGTACTAAGATCTCCGCTATTTAGTGGATTCTCTAATAACTTAGATAAAGCAATCTGATTTTGTAATTCTAATATAGCTTCTTCTGTCGTATTACGTTTACCTAAACTATAACCCGCATCATCGGCAAAAGAAACAAACTTATTATCTTGTTGAAATTCTTTTTTATTATCTTCAATGGAGTCTAATTCTTCTGCTAAATACATAAATCTGTCATCGACAAAGTCTATTGTTCTTTGAAAAACTAATTGTCTATCACTTACTCCATCTTCATTAAATTGTTCTAAAATTTTATTAAGAGCTACCTCAGACCTCTTTTTGTTTTCACCTAGCATTGATAATTGCAAGATATCTGTTGATCCTACCTTTGATACCGAAATGGCCCCAGAAAGTTGATTCGCAGCAGAATTTAGTGGTACGATAACTACTTTATAAGTTGCACCAATATATTTAGTAATCCAACTTTGAGATTGAATTAAAAAAGGAAAATTATCCTTAGGGCTATTTAGATTATAACCGTCTACTATAAATTCATTTACATGCTCATCCCCTTGACTAACAATTAACCCTTCATTTGTAATCTCAATGTAATATTCTGCACTTGAAACATTATCTTTAGGCTGGACACCAAGTAATTTAAACGGTCCATTCCACTGCTCTTTAGAAGTAAATTGCCCTTCAACAAAATATCTAATATGTAGATCTAAACTATCAACCACCTTCTTAAGCAATCGCGTGGATTTTATTACTAAAATTTCATTATCCAAATTTTTAGTATCTGTAAACAATCCTCCACCTTGCGTAGATAATTCTAACCCTTTGGATTCGTCTAAAATTTTTATTTTTGCATAAGAATAATACGTTTCAGGTGTATATCTTAAATAGATAAATACAGCTAAAATTGCAATTGTAAGACTAAACAAAAACCATTTCCAATAGTGTAAATAGTTTAAAATTTCTTCTTTTATATTAATACCAGAATTACTATTCTCTGAATTATGATTTAAAAATTCTTCACTCATTAGTTTAACTCTTTATTAATAATACTAAGGTAATGATAAAAGAAACTAGACCAAACAGACCTCCTATACTCGTAATATATCCTGCCTGCTTAACAGCCGGACCATTTGGATTAACGAGTATCACATCATTCTGTCTAAGCGTATAAAACGGACTAGTAAACCAGTCGGTTTTTGTCATATCAACATGCCCTACAGTTCTAACACCATCAACCTCACGTATAATAATTACGTCCTCACGAACCCCGTTAATAGTTAAATCTCCAGCTAACCCCAATGCTTGAGGCAAAGTAATTGTTTCTTCTTCAAAGGTTATTGTCCCAGGTTTACCAACTTCTCCTAAAACTGTTATTTTTGAATTAATAATACTTACAATAACCGTAGGATTTTTTAAATGTCCCTCATCTATTAAAATTTTCCTAATATCAGATTCTAGTTCTTTCGTTGTTTTACCAGTGGCAACAATACTCCCTAAAATAGGAAAAGTAATAGAACCATCACTAGAAACTAAATATCCTATAGATTTTAAAGGCACGGTTATTTGAGAGCCCCCTCCGCTAGAAACATCTCTATTATACGGAACTGCTGCCTCCGGAATTAATGAATTTACATTAATAGATAGAATATCATTAATTTGAATTTTAGGGGAAGAATTAATTACATCCTTTGGAATGTTCTCATAATCCTGAAAATATAATATTTCCTTACGTGTAGAACAAGAATTTATTATACAAAAAAACAAGATTAAGCCCACTAATCTAAATAACTTCATTAAATACGATTTTTTTTTAATTTACAATTATAAGTTGAATAAAGAACTACGTTTGTATTTCTTCAAGTTTTAATTCACTCTTTATTAATGGATTATATGTAATTTCTTTAAAAATTTATTCATTTTAATGCGCTGTTTAAACACACTATAATTTATAAAAAATGGCAAAGAAAACATAAGAAGACCTGCTAAAATAACAATTAATAATTGGATATTAACATTAAGTCCTTGTGCTAATAAGGCACCAATTAACACAGATGTGGAAGCTATTGAAATCACTAAAGTAACCTGCCAATGCTTTAAACCAAGTTGTAACATATGGTGATGTATGTGATTTTTATCTGGACTAAACGGATGTTTTTTAAGAATAACAACACGTACATAAAAAATTCGAAGTGTATCCAAAAGAGGAAAAAATAATATTGCCAAAACGATTATTGGCGCATTTAAATGAAATTGAGCCATCGGATTTAGTTGGTTAATACTAATAAAGGCAACCGATTGAAATGCCAGTAAAAAACCAACAACCATGGATCCTGTATCTCCCATAAATATTTTTCTAACCTTAGAGAAATTAAAGTATAAAAAAGGAATTAAGGCGCCCACTAGAGCTAAAGACACTACTGTTAAAGACATTTCCTGCATATTAAAAAACAAGAACCCATAAAACATCGAAACTAATAATCCCACGGAACCAGCTAAACCATCTAAACCATCTATTAAGTTATATGCGTTTATTATTAGAATAAAAACAAATAATGTAAATCCTATAGAGATAAAATACGGTAAATCTTCAAGGCCCAGAATACCAGAAAAAGTTGTAATTCTAATATCGGTTATCAAAATAACCATAAGTGCAGCGATGATCTGCCCTAACATTTTTTTCTTAGGTGAAAGAATTAAAATATCATCCTTCACTCCTAAAAAGAATAGAATTATTAACGCTCCAACTATTGGCATTAATAATTTTGCATCTAAAAACGCACCACATAAAGTTAACACAATGGCGACAGCAAAGAAAATTCCAATACCTCCTAAGGTCGGAACTGTTTTGGAGTGCACACTGCGTTTATCTGGAACATCTACCAATTGCTTTGCATGGGCAATAAAAATAATTGTAGGAAAAGCTAAAAAAGCAGTAACTAAAGCTAGAAGAAAAGGAAAAAACAACAAGGTTGTTCCGTTTCCATTTTGAATGATTTGGTTGATTAAATTCATTAATAGCGATTTTGGGTCAGTATGTATTATAAAAATATAAACAATTACATGGTTTTCAAATAATCACATTACTAATAAATAATGTAACGCAAATAGATTCAAGAACTCGGTTTAATATAAATGCTTATATCCGTTAATGTTGTAAAAATAGTTTTTACTTTTTAAATAACTGAGGAATTTTAGATAAGTTTTTTGAACAAATAACTAAGGCTGGGCTACTGATTTTATTTCCTTTTACGGCCATATAATCCTCCCGAGTCTTTAACCAAATATTCTTTAAACTTCTATTACTTGCACCTCCAACGCGCATTTTAGTAATTACTTCTGGCAAATAATTGAATTGTAATGTTGTGTCCTTAAAGATCCTTAACATTAAATCGTAATCTGCAGCGATTTTAAAGGCAATATTAAATACCCCATGCTTTTTATAAACCGCTTTCTTTAAAAACAACGTTGGATGCGCTGGCATCCAACCTTGCTTTAATAATTTATCTGAAAATGGCTTACTTTTCCAGTTGCGAACAATCTTATCTGAATTGGTTGCATTTATATAGTGTAAATCACCATAAACGCCATCTACCTTATTAGAATTAAACGCCTCAACAATATGACTAATAGTCGCATTCGAAGCAAAAAAATCATCAGAATGTAAAAAACCAACAATATCCCCTGTAGCTTTCTCTATTCCTTTATTCAATGCATCATATATACCTTTATCGGGTTCTGATACGCTAAATATATTTTCATGCTTAAGCTTCGCCTTTTCAATTATGCTTAAGGTATTGTCTTTAGATGCTCCATCAATAATAATATATTCAATATTATTATAATCTTGAGTTAAGACAGATTGCAAACAATCTTCTATAGTTTTTTCACTATTATATGTAGCCGTGATAATCGAAACTTTCATTAATCTATTCTCTTTTACGTATTTGTTTTGCTGGATTTCCCTGATAAATATAATAAGCTTCTAATGTCTTAGTGGCAACCGAATTCACTGTTAAAATAGCATGAGATTCAATTTTCACATTAGGACAAACCACCGATTTTGCACCAACCCAGGCACCATCTTCAATTATAATTTCTCCAACCATTAAATCGAAAGTCGATTTTTTATAGTTATGATTTCCACATAACAACATGGCCTCTTGAGAAATACAAGCATGTTTCCCAATGGTCACTTGTGCTAGATTATCAATCCAAACCTTCTCTCCTATCCATGAATAATCGCCAATATTTAATAACCATGGATATTTTATATTCACCCCTGGTTTTATAACGACTCCAGTTCCTATTCTAGCTCCAAAACATTTTAAAAGAAACACTTTTAAACTAGAAACAGGATTTAATGGATTTATAAAAAACAACACATTAATAAAATACCAGAGCAGGATTTTAAGTTTCCCTCCTGGTTGATACCAGTTATTATTATAATTTGATAAATCCGTCTTCAAATTATTGTTCAGCTTTAAGTAAATTATCGAAGTAACTAATTGTTTTCACTAAACCTTCTTCTAAATGAATCTTTGGTTCCCAACCATTTAATTCTTTTTTAGCTAAATCGATTACAGGTTTACGTTGTAACGGATCATCTTGAGGTAAAGGTAAATGAATAATTTTAGACGTAGAATTTGTCATTTCTATAACTTTACTTGCCAATTCCATCATTGTAAACTCAACTGGATTACCAATGTTTACCGGTCCCATAAAACCATCACGACTATTCATCATTCTAATTGTTCCTTCCACCAAGTCATCTACATATTGAAAAGATCGTGTTTGCGAACCATCTCCAAACATTGTAATATCCTCTCCTTTTAAAGCCTGAACAATAAAGTTAGAAACTACACGCCCATCATTAGGGTTCATATTTGGGCCATAAGTATTAAAAATTCTAATAATCTTAACGGCAACTTCATTTTGTAAATGGTAATCCATAAACAAGGTTTCGGCACAACGTTTTCCTTCATCGTAACAAGAACGTAATCCAATTGGATTTACATTTCCCCAATACGTTTCTGGTTGTGGATGTACTGCTGGATCTCCATACACTTCACTTGTAGAGGCTTGTAAAATCTTAGCATTTACACGTTTCGCCAACCCTAACATATTAATAGCTCCCATAACAGAAGTTTTTATTGTTTTGATAGGATTGTATTGGTAATGTACTGGTGAGGCTGGACAGGCCATGTTATAAATCTCATCGACCTCAATCATATAAGGTTGCGTAACATCGTGTCTCACTAATTCGAAATAATTGTGATCCATTAAATGTTCAATATTTTTTTTACTTCCCGTAAAATAATTATCCAAACAAATAACTTCATTGCCTTCGTTTAATAAGCGTTCACATAAATGTGATCCTACAAAACCTGCTCCTCCAGTAATTAAAATTCTTTTCATCTTTAAATAATGTGTTTCTAATTAAATAATTTTTTAGTATTTATAATAAGTTGTGGCTTTTGGGTAAATGATTTTGCAAAATCATATGCCGATTTAGACCATGTATTAAATGTATCTTGATCCATGTCTGAGAAGGAATCTATCACCTTTACATATTCAGATGCATCCGACAATGGAATTGCAACCCCCGTTTTCTGTTCTTTTATATCGATCCAAGGGGTTTGATCGGAAATAATTACAGGACAACCATTTTGCCACGATTCCATAATTACGTGTCCGAAATTTTCGTGCATAGTTGGTAATAGTAGAACATGTTGTGCTTTTAAAACGTCCTTTAATTTATAATTTGGAACTGCCCCTAAATAATTTACTATTATATGACTTGGTAATGTCATAATGTAATTTTCACAAGCCGTCCAGTATTCAGATTCGTCAATTGGACCGATTATAGTAAAATTAATAGTATGTTCTGAACTTGTATGAGATAGATACTCTAAAGACTTCAATAAATTTTTCTTAAGTGCTATTCTAGAAAGAAAAAAGATATTCAAACATTTTTCACTTTTTTCTTTTTCCTGATATTCACCCATTTTTGAAGATAAATTTGGCGCAATACGAATATCTAACCCGTGTCCGAACTGCGTCTCGATTTCTTCTTTTTCCAAACTAGAGGTGGCGTGCCATACTACTTTTTTATGCAACCCATTTAACTTGAATAGTGAGATAAATAGTTTCTTCTTCAAGGGTTTTATCGCTAAGGCCCCTTTACCTACCATACCTCTAGGTGCTAAAACCTGCTTTAAAACCATTTTTCTAAATGTCCATAAAGGAAGTAAGGTAAACTTAATAGAGAATAACGAATTGTAATACACATAATCGAAATGTTCCTCTTTAATCAACTTTTTATATAGTGCGCTATTCTGATGGTTTTCATCTAAATAAATCACTTTATAATTTGCTTTTACTTGCCAAGTATTAAATTCTATATTGTCGTAAGGAACAGATTCTCCTAAATCTTTATTTGAAGTTACTATAGATATATCAAATTCATCATGAAGATGAAACACTATATTATTTACAGATTGAATTGGTCCTCCTGCTTTGTAGCCCGGTAAAAACCAATCTATAAAAATTAATATTTTTTCTTTTTTAGGCATTAATAAGGTCCTTATAAATAGTTAAATAATCTTCTGCAATCTTATCAATATGAAATCTCTCAACGTTTATTTGCCCTTTATTTATTAATTCATTTTGCATCTCTACATTAGAAGTAATCGCTAACACAGCCTTTCTAATCTCTTCAACATTATAAGGGTTTACTAAATACGCAGTATCTCCTGCAACTTCTTTCATGGCTCCTATATTAGACGTAATAACAGGTCTACCAATGGCTTGGGCTTCAATAATAGGCATTCCAAAACCTTCGTAAGTCGATGCAAACAAAACTAAATCACAGTTCTTATACGCTCGAACAATGTCAGCATAAGGTATTTGAAACATCGATTTATATTCTAACTTATACAGTTTTAGAAGTCTTAATTGATCTTCTGTTAATTTTCCTATAATCGTTAATTTACACGTTATTCCGTTTAAAGCCTCAAAAGTACGTTCAATATTTTTATTTGGCTTAGTTCCAATCAATAAAATATTTGGACAAACAGTTTCCTTTTCTTTTGGACAATACCTTAATTCTGAATGCACTGGATTATAAACAACCTCTATTTTCTTTGAAGCGAAGGGAATAACTTTACATAGTTCTGCCTTAGTAAATTCAGAAATCACTGTAATTTTCTTAACGAAAATAGCGGGCAAAGTAAACCAAATTAACTTAAGATATAATCGTTTTAAAACATTCCCTTTTAAAATAGAACCAATATCATGAATAGTTAACACCGATTTTTTTCTTGTAACCAATGCCATATAATTTACATCTCCAGTAATATGATTTATTTGAGAAGGCGACTTCTTTTTAAAACTTAAAATATTTTTTAAAATTACAACTGGACTGCCTCCAGATAACTTGAGTTCTTGAGTATCTATCTCTATCCTATCTTTTAGTTTATCCTGAATTGCACCAAACAGCTCTTCAATACTGTTGTATTGTGGCAAACGCTTTCTAAATATATAATTAACCTTTAGTTCCATTCGAAAATTTCCAATTCATATAATTTTTTGCATACCAAAAAAAGAAAAATATAACTATTAAAGATTTTATTAAATGGTTTAAAACCACTACGAGTTCTGTTTCTGCCTTAATGACTTGCAAAAATGCAATAGGTAAAAAAGCAACAAAAATTATATTTTTCAATACGACTTTAAATAATCTAGTCCATACCTTTGCTAAAAAGAATCCCCAAGCACTCATAAAAAGAATCCCTCCTGTTATGCCGTAATTTCCGTATGCTTCCCCAATAATACTAATACCCATGGAGGTTCCATCCGATAAGTCTAAACCTGTAAACCTTCTAAAATTAACCTGACCTCCGGCTTTGGCTTTATTCGGATTTAAAAACCGAGGTAATAGAGACGAAAAAACAGCTTCTTCAATCGTTTCTCCTCCTAAAAATGGTTCGTTGCTTGGTATTTGATAGAGCACTGCACTAATAATCCACCCCTGATTTAGTCTCACATTGGTACCCGGTTCTCCCGAATCCACCTCCTCTATATTGCTATCTCCATCAAACATGGACTCGGTTATCAAAGTTAAAAACAACTCAATTTTATTTCCCGAATAACCACTCCAAACCTGACTTCGGTAAGCCGCTTTAATCGTTTGTAATGTAGTTAATGAAAGGGCTGCTATTAGAAAGGTCGTTAAAATAAAAGGTATTGACGGTTTTGTCTTTATAGCCCAAAACATATAGAAAAATACCAACCATAAAATTAAATCATGAAACATGGCTTTAGCCAAAGCGATTACAAAGAGGTAAGCAATGGCTCCATAAAACACCTTCTTAAGTAGCGCATCTTTCGAAAAATATAAAATTATTGCTCCTGCAAACTTAAAATTCGATAATATAAAACCGAAAAACTTTAGAGCTCCTGGTAAAACGCCTCCGAACAAATCAAAAAACACTCCAATTCCGAAAATTATTAAACCATATTTAGAATAATATTCTAAATTGGCTATTGGTATTCTGTATTTTTGGGTACTCTTTATTCCTAAAAGAATAAAAGCCATAAATCCAATATATGCAGGTACAATAAAACTCATATAAGTTTCCTGATCTACATACATATAATATTTATAATGATTTGATGGATTAGCGTATTCAATAATTGGACCTATAATCCACTGTAAACCAGCAATCAAAGTCATTAACTCTAATATAGGCACGCTTTTTCCTAATCGTTTTACGAATAGAACAGCTAAGTATATTACTGATAAGCACCCAATTAAAGTCCAACCATCCATTTAATTAACGTAATTCAGAATTAAAATTCATTCTCTAAAGCTTCAACAATTTTCGTAAAATTCCATTGTTCTATATTACGTTGGGCTTGCTCCCCCATAATCTTTAATTCTGAAACTAAAATTTTATTAAATATATTTATTAATTCACTTTCGTTATCATAATTGAACACATAACCATTTTCCTTTGGCTGTATCACATCAGATGCACATCCAACTTTATTACTAACTATTACTGGTCTAGAAGATGCCATAGCTTCATTTACCGCTAACCCCCAAGTTTCTCCTGGTCCTTTGGATGGTAAACAAAACACATTACCTAAACGATACAATATGGGCATTTTACTCTGATTTTGGAATGGTATGATTTTTATATTAGAATCATGTTCCGACAAGGTTACTAATTCCTCTTCAAGCGGACCATGGCCAACTAATAACAACTTTAAAGGCGATTTCCTATTTAGATTGGCTTTTTGGACAGCTTTTAACAAAAAGTCAGGTTGCTTTTTAGATTCGAATTTACCTGCAAATAAAACCACTAAATCACTTGGGGTATACCCTAGTTCTTTTCGCCAACTTAATGCTAAAGCTTCATAATTATTAGTTTCAGAGTCATTAAATCTAGCATTATCAATAGCATGAGGCGCCAATACCAATTGACTGTCTTTTAATCCTACGGATTTAAAATAAGCTTTATTCTGAGAGCCTACGTAAAAAGCTTTATCTATATACCTATATATATATGTTAAATAATACTTTCGTAAGACTTGCTTTAGTCCCGGGCTGTCATCTAACAATGTCGAATCTCCTCTAAACCAAACGGGAATTTTCCCTTTAAAATATTTCATGGCATTTAAATGACTTTTTAAATACCAACCAAAAATTAAAATAGCATCTGGTCTCCAAGCACCAATTTTATCATTCAATTCGGGACAATCAATTCCATTTTTATGGTGTGTTCCAGGATCTTTGGAAACGTTATTTATAAACTCGTAAGTATACCCTTCTAATAATGGAATATCCCATTTAATTGTTTTACCAAATGTTTTATCTTTTACTTCTTCGGCGGATTGAGACCAAGTGTAAAAAACTTTAATTTCTACATTTTGTCTTTCTGCTATTAATTTAAACCAAGGCGCATAATATTGAATGGGATGCGTTGTTACTATTGCTAATTTTTTCAAACTATTTTATATTAGTTAAAACTTTGTCCATAGCTTCAGCAAGTACTTTTGCTGATTGTTTAGAAGAATACTGATCTAAAGACTGTAATTCTGGAGACCATGATTCATCTTTTTGGAATGAATCTAAAACATCTATAATTCCATCCACAATTTTAGATTTAGTATCTCCTTCATGATATGGTACCAAATAAGCATCTGCTTTTACATCCTGAATAACTTTCACTGCAGAACTTTCTGCATGTAATATAGTAAACAATGGACGCTCACTTAGCAAACATTGAAAAGTTTTTGAAGCTGTATAATGTTTCTCGGTACTTCCAAATAACATTACGCGATCTGCTTGTGATAAATAATTTAAAATATTTAAAAATGGTTGGCGTTCTCTTTGTTCTACAACCATATTTTCTAAACCATAATCTGCAGCATAAGCTGTTATACGTTTGGCAGGGTATGGCCCTGTTCCTATAAAATACAATTTTATATCGGCATCCCAATTTCCATTGTCTTTCAATGTTTTAATAGCATTGAAAAAACAATCCATAAACAAATGTGAATTAGGGAGAAAAGCACCTGCATAAATCCAAGGTTTGCAATTAGCTATTCCATCCCATGGCATTTTTAACCCCTCTAATTTTAATTTATGATCGTTTGGATCGAAACCATAAGGCATTCCTGCATGCACAGGTGGCGTCTTAAAGTTACGTTCTATAACTGGCCAGTAATAAGGTGTAGACACCCCTGTAATAAATGCTGCCCTTTTCACAGCATAAGGCTCTAATGTTCTTGCTACTGTCTGACTTAATTTTGCTCTTATATCATTTTGATTTGTAATATCGCGTACCCAAGGATCTATATAATCAATACCATAAGGAATCCCTGTTTTATCATGAATTACACGCCCTAATATAGCCGTATAAAATGAGGGTATTGGAATCCAAATACAATCTATTTTTCGCTCTTTACAAATTTGTAATGCTTTTTCTCTAAGAAAAGGAAACGCTCTTAGTCCAATATCTCCAATCAGTCTTGGTTTTGTAACATTATAGGCTTTAGTATATATAACTTCTATATCTTCGGAGGCTGTTTTAGATATATGCGGATCCGGTGTTTCTTCATAATATTTAGAATCTACCGTAAGTAATAATGGCTTCCAACCAAATTGCTTTAAGTAATTACCTATTAAACGCGGTCTTTGCACTCCAGCTAAGTTTGCGGGAACCCAGTGAGGATATATTATAAGGACTGTTTTCAAAACGTTATTTTTTATAGTATTTGATTCCAAAGTTCTTGAATTTTAATTTGTTCGGCATCCCAACTTAAAGTTTTTGCTTCTTGGAATCTAGATATTTTATTTGCTTTAATTTGATCTTTACTCTTATATAGTTTTACTAGAGTCCTTGAAATTTCTATATCAGATTGCTCACTCAACATACCAAGTTCGGGATAATCTGCAATAAACTGCTCTTGAGCTTTTGTATTTGTTGCTAAAATATATAACCCTGCTTGAGCATAAGTTATAATTTTATTGGTTAAGCATATTTGTCTGTTTAAATCTCTTGAATTAAATTCTAATGCTAAACCAATGTCAAACTGACTTAATGTAGCATGTAACTCTTGTTGCCCTAAGGGTTCCTTTATAACAACACTTAAACTTGTATGTTCTAATTTTTTATTTAATTCTAAAAGTTCTTGTGTTTCAAAATTTGAATCTAATTCACCTATTAACGTTAACTCTATTTCTACATTGGTATCTGACTTTGTAATTCCAACTAGAGCTTTAAATAACTGTTCTAAACCTCGTCCGAAACTAATTTTTTGGCTAAACCAAACCAATTTTAAAGACGTGTCTTTTTTATTTAAACTATTTTCTGAATGCGATAACAAACTAAATTCTTTATCGTTAAAACCATTTAAAACGACAGCATGACTTGCATGTCCTCCAATTAAATCCAAAGTATATTGACCAATGAGCGGACTAGCAAAAGTTACACTTTTTGCTTTCGGTAAAAATGATTTCATTAAAAACTCGGTACGGTTCTTGGCTATTTCTCCATCTGTCGAAACGATTTCGCCGGGATGATAATCTTCTACATCGAAAACAAATGGCACATTCCACAATTCACTTAATTTCTGTGCTGGGTATAACGTTCCCATATTATGGGCACAAATTAAATCAGGTATATCTTTATTCTTTTTTGCTAAATCGTAAATCTGTAAGGACCTACGATTATTTGCTAAAGCATTTAATTTAAAATTTGTAGAAATAAAACCTGAAACTTTTTTTGCTAACTTTTCCGAAATTCCTAAATAAATCCATTTTAATCTATTTGAGGGTATAGCCTCGATCTCTACTATATTAAGATAGTTTTCGTCATTATTATTAATTTTCAATAATTGATCTTTTAGCTGAATACTTTTAGCATCGCTCCAATTATTAAGCTTAAACATAATAATGGTAACGCGATGTTTAAGTTGTAATGCCAACTGTACCTCTTTTACAAGACGCGGATTTGTTGCTAAATTATTGGTAGTTAAGAATAGTAAATGCTTCAAATTAATTAGATTATCTGTTTAAAAATGTTCTACCATAGAATGCAACTGACTTAGCTATTCTCCACCCTAAAGTAATTTTAATAAATTCAATGACACTACCTCCTAAAACAGGGTTGTATTTACTACCACCTAAAACTTCACATTTATTAATGGCCGTTTTATAGATCTCCTTATATTGAGGCCAAGCATCTATAGCTACATGTTTATATTGAGTAGCAATAGCTTGTCTTGAGACATCTGATTTAGTTTTAGAAAATAAATATTCCGCTTTTAATTCTGTAGCTTTTAGAATACTTTTTAAATGTATTTCTTTTTTCTGTGAGGCTATATTTTTACCTGTGTTATGTTTTCTGTAGTAATTTATAATGTCGGGAACATATATTATACCGGAACTTTGCAAACCAACTCGTGCAAAAAACTCACCATCTTGATCTTTTGCTAGTGCTTCATTCCATACTCCCGCTTTTTCAATTAAATTTCTAGGAGTTAACCATGCACTTGTTTGTATCATATGCATAGGTAAATTATTACCTCCCCATAAATTAATAAAAAACTCCTCTGGATTTGGAGTAGAATACACATAGGCTTGATCCACACACTTCCCATCTTCTAATTTTCCTGAAAAATGGACCGTATTACACACCGCCAATTTTGTTTTTGAACCGTTAAGTGTCTTAACTTGCTTTTCAATTTTATCTTTACTTAAAATATCATCAGCATCTAAAAACTGTATATAGTCTCCTGAACTTAATTCAAAACCATAATTACGAGCAGAACATGCTCCCTTGCCTTTATTAAGTTTTATAATAAGATTATCTGACTGAAATTCTAATGCTTTATTGAAAGAATTATCTGTAGAATTATCATCTATAATGATAATTTCAATATTTTGATACGATTGATCTAGAACTGATTGTATAGTATCATTAATAAATTCACTTGAATTATATAAAGGAATTATAACTGATACTTTGTGGCTATTCATACATACAACGTTTAAACATTTAAATTCTTTTTACGGAACTTCTCAAAATCTCTCTGTTTTATATAACCATGGTATTTAACCTTATACTCATAATCCACCATTTGTTCTGGATCTAGCTCTTTAATAACCTTTGCTGGGACACCGCCAATAACACAATTCCCTTCAGGAAAAGATTTAGTTACTACGGATCCTGCAGCTACAATGGTATGATTTCCTAATGTAACACCTCCTAATACTACGGAGTTCATTCCTATCCAACAATACGAACCTATTGTAGTATCTTTTGCAGATAATTTACGATGATCATACATATCATGATTACCACTTAAAATTCCAGAATTCTGTGCGACTCCTGTGTAATCACCAAAGTATAATTTTCCCGTGCCTTGTATATATACATTTCTTTGATAGCCAGGAAAGGTTCCTACTCCCACATATATATTTTGAACACCAACAACTCTAGAACTTTTATGAACAGGCCAATAAGCATCCTTATTATGTCCCAATACTTTCTGGTTAAACCAAAAACTAAAAGTCACGGGATAATTTGTATGTTCAAAATCTCTAAGAAAATTAAAATAGGGCAGCCTAGTAATCATCCAAATAAAAATATTAAATGGATTCTTAGCAATGTATAATAATTTTTCTTTTGTTATATTCAATTTTAGGGTAGTTTATTTTTAACAATTTCTAAAAAACTCAAGTCACTTGCATTTTTCAATTCTAACGCTTTCTTAATACTATAATGTTTACTTGCTGATAAAATAGCCCCAATTTGTTCACTTTTAACTTTTTTAATAGCCTTTTCTTTATCTTCCCCTGTTAGAGGACATTTATCACTTGTTAATAATTTTTCTGCTAGCAACTTATATCTAAAAGGTTGCATCGGATCACTTCTATGCAAAGACATTTCTTGTTCATCATGTTCTCTATACCAAACAATACCTTGAGGCATTAAAACTACAGGAAATTTTTGAGATAGCACATGCCACATCTCAAAATCGCCTAGCATACGTTTACCACTAAACCTCCCCGCCTTTTCAAAACTATCTTTCTTGATTATAGCCGACAAAGGTGCTTTATGAAATAATTGTTGTTCAAAATAGTGTCTATAATAAGCTTCCATTGGATCTAATTGAAATGGATACATTTTGCTTTTATCTTGAGCAAGAGAACACAAACCATAACCTGCTTCAGGAAATTGCTCCATAAAAAAAACAAGTTGTTCTAATCCAAAAGGATAAATTTTATCGTCTGCATCAACATACTTTATATATTTCCCTTTAGCATAAGATGCTGCCTGATTTCTATTCGGGTAATCCCCTAAATTCACCTCGTTAATATAAACCTTAACTCTATTATCTTTACCCTTAAATGAATTGGCAATTTCAACAGACGAATCTTTAGAACGGTCGTCTACAATTATTAATTCCCAATTTTGGTATGTAGAAGCCAAAACAGACTCTATAGCCTCAGCAATATACTTTTCTCTATTATACACCGTCATTAAAACGGAAACTAAAGGTTCTTTCATTATTTTTATATTAAGCTATTAATTCTCTGAAGGTTTAAACTATTTATAGTAAATATTATTTTGACGATATGATTATTAATTCAATTTTAGTTCCTAGAACTAAAATTCATTAAAATATTTATATTCAATTGATAATACATCGTACTTGTTTTGATATTTCAATCTGTAATTTTTATCATATAAATAAGCAATAGTAAACACTGCACCACATATATATAACCACTCTACCCCCATCATTTACAGAAGCATATTTATAAGAAAACAATACGTTGGAACTATTTATCTAATGATGTTACATAGATTTTATAGAACATAATAGCTCCTTTAGAATATTATATATTTTACGCTCTACCTCGTATAATAAAAATAAGAATTATAGTTTCGGTGACAAATTTAACTTTCTAATTAAAGTGACCAATGCATTAGGCATGTATTTTTGATTTAATATACCTCCCAAAGTCTGATTTAAAAACAACTTTTCTTTTGGTTCTATTTTCAGTATTAAATCCTCATAGTGCTCTGCATTTTTAACTGGATTAAACATGCTATACGCTTTATTAAATGCATTTTTAGCTATACTACTCCTGCTTTCTTCATTTTCTAACAAATCAATGGCGCTATTACTAAATAAAGTAATATCTCCTATTGGCACGCGATATCCCGTTACTTTATCGTCGATAAGATCAGGAATTCCACTCGGTATATCACTACACACAGGAACACATTTGGCTTTCATAGACTCTACAACTACATTTGGTAAGCCTTCAGACAAAGATGGAAATAACAATACTTTTGCTTTTTGCATTTCTTGTGTAACTTCACTA
The DNA here is from genome assembly GCF_051016085.1 of Formosa bonchosmolovskayae. Classification (GTDB taxonomy): domain Bacteria; phylum Bacteroidota; class Bacteroidia; order Flavobacteriales; family Flavobacteriaceae; genus Formosa. The sequence goes on along the minus strand of NZ_CP174605.1, from coordinate 1,869,793 downwards.
TTATTTAACTGTCCTTTAAATAACACATTAGGTTCTAAACTGAACTGTGCTTTTAATTCGGCATCCATTTCGCCACTTCCCACCAATACAAAATTAACATGGGGTAGTTTAGCCTGTATCGCTTTATATATTTTGAATAAAAACTGAACCCCTTTACGCTCGTTAAAAGATCCAACAAATAGCAAATCTGTAGGCTTATCCGTTTGCAGTGAACTTTTTATTTCGGGCACAGGATAATACAACATTTTAACTTTATTATGATTGCTAGAATCAATTTTAGTGTATAATTGTTCTTCTGTAAATTTGCTATAAGCGATATATTGATCTATTATTCCTTGATTTTGATTAACTAAACCATAATAGTACTTAAAATCGCCATGTATAATATATGCCAATGGATTAGGCATCTTTAACAATTGAACCATTCGCATCTCTAATCCATCATTAGAAACTAAGATAGAGTCTGACGACGTTACATAAGATTTTAAACGCTTACTTACGGCATATAAATTCTCGTGCTTACTATATTTAAAAACGATTTGTTCGTCTACATTAAATATATCTTTAATATACACAGATTCTCTTTCTATTTCCCTAGTGAAAATAACCTTGTACTTAAGATCACTTTTAGGTCTATATTTTAGTAAATTACGTACTATAGAAGTTACTCCGGCATCTACATCTGGTAAAAAATATATAATTTCAGTTTTCGGCATTTTATTTTTTTATATTAATCTAACTAAATTAGAGTACACAATAGAATCCATTTAATTAAAAAATATTCTAAGCATTTTAGGAGTAAACATCTTTGGATGATTTGTAAGCAATAAAAACAATAAATTCGCTTTCTTTTGGAACGATAATTTTAATCCCTTACTTCTCATGACTAGAGACTTTAAGGCAAAACCATTTAATGTTTCCACATTCTTCACACTCTCTACTTGCGCTGGTAGAAGATTTTGGTTATGCTTATGATACTTCTCAGATTCCTCATACCAATTATAATTAAATACGCCATCAGACTTATGCTCTATTAATATATCATTTAAAACGATTACCTTATACTTCCTTAAAATTCTAATAGATATATCTATGTCATAAATATGGAAACCCTTTAAAGTATCTTCATTAAAATTAAACTGTTCCCAAACACCCTTTCTCATGCCTAAAAAGCAACCATCAACTACTGCCACTTCATCGGAATTAGATTCTTTTTTCACTCTAATATTCTCCTTGGAACTATAAAGGTTTGAACGATAATAATTTTTAGGAATAGATACCCAAGGTGCAGGATATTTTGATTTAAAAGTTGCTCCAGTAATACCCACAAGACCAACAAATTCTTGTTTCAGATGATTAACAAATAGTTGTCCCCAATCCTGTGTATGAAAAACTATATCGTCATGGCAAAACACTAAATAATCATATTTTGCTTTGACTGCACACAAATTATATATTTTACAAATTCCATATCCATCTTTTGAGTTATCATAATCAATAATTTCGAAAGGAACGCCTATGGTGGCACTTATATTATTTGTTATAGCTTCTAAGGCTACAGAGCTTCTAGAAGGAATAATTATTGATATCATGATAAAAGGTTTTGTTTTATAATTTGAGCTTGATCTGTAATATTAAAATGAGTAACGGTAGCTTTTTTTCCATTAGCCCCCAGTGTTTCTGCAAGAGATGAATCCTGTATCAGCTCTAATACAAATGTTTTAAAAACATTAAAATCGTATTTTGGTATTACTTTACCACATTCATACTTGTTAATAAAAAGAGGAAGATCTCCTTTAATATTGAAACTAACCAATGGATTTTTACAATATGCATTTTCCAACCCTACCAATCCAAACGCCTCTTCTCTTGAAGAAAGAAAAAACAAATTAAACATTTTAAAATAGGTTTCTGGAGTTGGCGTGCTTCCCACAAATTTAATATGTTGTTCTAACCCCTCTGCTTTAATTTTAGCCTTTAAATCGTCTCCCAAACTTGTCTGATCGTATCCTACCCATATAAATTCTAGTGCCGCATTTGGTACCTCCTTAACCATTCGGATAGCAAAATCTACAAAAAGGTCTGCGCCTTTTCTTAATTCTACTGCGCCACAGGCTCCTATTACAAACGCATCACTTGAACGCCTATTTGTAGATTCGAGATTATCGATGGACTGCTTTCTATCTTTAAATAGAAACACAGAATTTTCTACAAGTTTACGAGTATCAATATTGTACGATTCAATTAAAAACTCTGTAATAGTTTTACAACTAGATATTAAAACATCCGAATGAGTAAGCATACTTCGCACTATACCATCATCCATACCAGAAACCACTTCCTCTAATTCATGAATATGTGTTAACTTCTTACTTGGATAATTCTGTAAAAACGTAAACATAGACTGACACCCTAATGAATTAAAATAAATAGCATCGTATTTATTTTGCACTAGCGTTTTATACAATTTATGTTGATGTTTACTTACCGATGTTTCAGTATTTAAAACTTTACGTAATATTTTTGATTTTAGATCTAAGTCTAAAAGATATGTTGGATTATAAAAGTAAGTGTCTCCAATGTTTTTAAATACACTATCTAGTTCTCCTGTTTTACTAATCAAAATGTCTATTTTAAAACCATCTTGACTTTTAAATTCCTTTAAAAGCTGAAGTAATAATAATGGAGCACCCGATTTTTTGGATTCATGTACAACAAAAAGTATGTTCTTCATTATTTAATTTCTTAGTTTTTTAGCCAAATCTATTTTCTGACGTTGAAGAATAAATTTTAGAAATTTAAATTTTAGCAAACCACTTAAATCAGATAAATTTCTAAAAATGGCCAATTTCTCATTAAATGTATAGGTATTGTTTAAGTAAATATCGTACTTAAAAACAGTAAAGTAAAAAGACATAATTTCGAGTCTCTTGCTTGCCGATAATTTAAGCTTATTAAATACAGGCTTTAATATCGTAGACAATTCTTTAAAAGACTGTGCGTTATTAGATGCTGTTAATTTGGCATCGTGATATCTCGTACTATTTAAACTTTTATTTAAAAATCCGACATCTGTATTAAATAACATTCTGAAATACAAATCGTAATCTCCATTTCGTCTAAAATCCATATTAAGACCTCCAGACTTTACATAGGCATCTTTACTAAATAGCGTACCACTTACATTTGGTATTAAACATTTATAGACTAAGTAATCTTTAATAAAATCATTACCCTTAAAATAATTAAACCCGTTTGCCTTATCGTTAAATAATTCAGATTCATATCCTTTAAACATAGGATGGAATTCAGAAATTTGTTGCCCCGTCGCATCGATAGCGTTAGATTTAGCAACCACCATTCCTAAATTATCATTACTTTCAAAAAAAGGAACACAATATTCTAAAAAAGACGTTGACGCCAAATCATCACTTTCTGCAATCCATATTAAATCACTTGTTGCTAAAGAGATTCCCTTATCCCATTGTTTAAAAGGAGACCCTGAATTTTCTGTAGACGGTATAACTCTTATTAAATTAGGATGTGCAAGTTGATATTCTTTGATGATATTTAAACTATTGTCTGTAGACATATCGTCTAAAATAATTAATTCAAAATCTGTATAAGTTTGATTGATGATACAATCTAATCGCCCTCTTAAAAATTTTTCATGATTATAATTTGGGACTATAACACTTACTTTAGGCATACTTGAAATTTAGAAAGGTTTTTGAAATCCGTTTTACTAAGGTTGATCGTCTGTATTTATAACACGCTTTAACCCATATAGGCATTGTTTTTAGTAATTCTTTTCTTCGAATCTCATAAGCCTCATCAACTTGATGTCCGCTAGCTCCCTCTTCAAAAAAATCACTAACTAAAACAGGAATGAATTTAATTTTTACCGATGGGTCTTGGAAAGCTCTGATATTGAATTCCCAGTCTGCATTAATACGATGCTTTTGATTGTAAAGACCTAATTTATCAAAAATGGTTTTATTAAAAAATATACCCTGGTGACAAATGTTTCTATAAATTAATTTAAATAAGTTAAATGTGCCGTCATATCTAATTTGAGATGGAACTTTTACTACCTCACCATAAATTAAATCGAAACGGGATGATAATTGAGATGAACACGTTGTCAATGTATCTTTAGAATGCAATACGTCGTCTGCACCAAGAAACAAAATCCATTCTCCTGTAGCACGCTTAATACCTTTATTCATCGCATCATAAATGCCTTTATCAGGTTCTGAAACAACAATATCAATATTACTCTTATTTGAATTAATTATATCTAAAGTAGAGTCTGTAGACCCACCATCAATAATAATAAATTCAATATGTTGATAGGACTGATTCGCAACAGATTCAATAGTTTTTAATATTGTTTTCTCGGCATTATAAGAAACCGTGATTATGGAAATTATCATTTAAATATAAAGATTTTGGAACTAGTAATTAACAAATTTAATCATGTGCTATTAACCTATTATGGTTTTATATAATCTTAAATAATTTTGTACTTGTACAGAAATATCATACTTCTTAATGGCATTATCACGAATAATTTTACTATCAAATTTATGCGAATTCTCAAAGAATATATTTAATATATTAGTAAGTGCAGGCACACTAATTTCCTCCGCCAGCAAACCGTTCTCATTGTGTTGCACAATGTCTTTTAATCCTCCTACAGGAAAACCTAAAACGGGCGTACCACACAATAGTGATTCTATCGCTGTATTTGGTAAGTTATCCATTAAAGAAGGTATTATAAAGGCATCTGCCGCCGAGTATATGATACTCATTAATAGTTCATCGTGAATGTAACCCAATTCATTAAGCTTATCGTCTTGAATTAAAGTTGAATTTTTATTCCCCACTGATAATAGAAATATATCCTCTCGGTCTATAAGCTTTAAAGCTTTTTCCAAAAAGGCAAACCCCTTTCTTTTATTGTTAACAGAATCTGAAACAAATAGAAATACAATTTTATCGTTAGGAATGTTTAAAAGTTCTCTACAGTGTTCTTTATTTAAGGCTTTAAATTTCTCAGAATCTATTCCATTAGGAATAATATAAGATTTAAAATTTCCGAATAGTTCACTATGATTTACCTCCTCATACATCCAGTTGCATAAGGTAACAATGTGCAAATTATCAATCTTAGATAAGGCGTCTTTTTTTAATTTAAGGTAAAGAGCATTCAAATCTCTTTCTTTCTTAGAAATAGAGCGTGTAATAGGATATCCTTTTGAATCCATACCTATAATCGTTTCCTGATAGTGCTCAAATCCTAAAAACGGGTTTTGATCATGCAACGTCCATACTACAGGCTTATCTGTTTTTTTAAAAAATGATTTGTAATCGATAAAATTAGGAACCCAATGCAAATTTATAAGGTCTGCTTCTTTTACTAGTTTAGAGCTTGTTAAATCATAATCGGACCACGGATTGGTACAAAGTTCCAAACCTGGTTCACGCCAAAAAAAATCATTATTTTTTTTTCTATAATTGAATCCTAATTCATTTAATATAACTCTAGATTTTTTAGTAAGCTTATTTCTAAGGCCAATACGTAAAGTAGTTATAGATACTTTATAAGAATTAGGGATATTATCTCTTGTTTTTTCCTTTAATAAAAGCTTAGAATCAGTTTCGGCACCCAGTAAGCCAGTGTGTAACCTAATACACGCATTTGCAGCACCTCCTATATCAGAAGTATTTATTAAAAGTGGCTTCATAATGTGGTTGCGATTAAATAACTAAAATTGATTTTTCCATTTGGCAATATCCTCTAAGGACACTTTTATTTTACCAAAACTAGTCTCTCCCTTAATCCAATTCTCAATTTCAATTAATTCTTTTTTCTCCAGAACAGGAATATTAACATCTTTTTTAATCTCTATAGCTCTATTATCGTTGGCTAAGATAAGTGCAGGTACATTATTATGGATACATTTAATTCCTCCGTGCAATCTAGACCCAATGTAAACCAAATTTTTATTGCTTTGTACTAAATTAAACAGATCGTTAATGTTATGTTGCATTATTTTAAATCTATTCGAGTTCTTTTTAAAAACCTCCAAAGATTCTAAATAGGCTCTATCACCAGAACCTTGCGGAAAATAATATATATCTTTATTAAAATATTTTAAAAACAAGGTTAGCAGGCTATTATCTAATTCTGGATTTGGATGATAATCTGTTAACATAAATAACAAATCAGATTCTGAGTTATACTCTCTATCTATAGATGTACCATCTAATTCCCATATGGTAGGACAGGTGGTATTAATAACATTATCTATTCCAGCTTTATGTAGCATTTGCTTGGTATAGCCATCTCTAACAGAATGCTGTCTATCGGAGTGTAACAGTTTTTGATAGAAACTAGACGTAAAATCTGTTGGGGTATTTTGATACTGCCACCATCCAACGCCTAACAATATGGCATTATTTACAATGGGTACTTCTTTAAAAAAACTCTTTTTACTGTTTTTCCATTGATTATATTTTTTTAAATCTGAAGACATTAAATTAGATCCGCCTACAAACGTAAAATCAGCCTCCTTAAGCAAGCTTTTTTCTCTTTTTCCTATTTCTGAATGCGTAGAAATAGAGATAATCTCATTATCGCCAAAAACATTCTTTAATTGTTTTACAACTGATTCCTGAATGATTAAATCTCCCAAATTCTTGGAAAAATCACCATTATTATTTTCTAAACCAGGATCAAATAATACTATTTTTTTCATTGTTTTAACTTTAGATAGAGATAATGCAACTTCGTTTTATAAACTTTAAATATACTTTTTTTAATCTGCTTTGGAGCAGGAGCATCTCCTATAATAAATTTTTCTAACTCCTTATCGGATACAGTGTCTGCAACTACAAATTTTGGGTGCTGTAATGGTAAATTGATTGCCTTTGTTTGTAAAAACACTTCTTTAACGGGAGATTTGGTATGTGTAGCACCTTCCCCAAAGCCAATATTAGCAACCATATTATATTTTGGTCTTATTACAAGATAATTATTAGTATACCGCGTAACTCCCCAAATAAAATCCCAAATTAAAGTTTGATCGGTGAGATCAAATTTGGCATTATTCCACCATTTTTTTATAAATGCTGGATTATTTGATATATTGGATAGTACAACATTCCCCAGCTCTTCATTAAATTCCTGTTCTACCATTCGATATTTAGTCCATGCCCTTTTCCATGTTGCCCATCCCCAAATAAGTCCGTGCTTAGAAAATGAATAGCTTAATTCAGGATCGAATAAGTTAAACCCAAAATTATTACCACTTATCATTCCTACTCTATCGTCCGTACGATATTTTTCCAGTAAGTCCTGACAAAACGGATAAAAACTAGCATCTGCCAAGCAGTCGTCTTCTAAGATAATACCATATTCTACAGACTCAAAAAACCAATCAATGGCTTCTTCAACGGCTTTTCTGCAACCTAAATTTTCAGTTCTAAATAAGGTTTTGACTTCGCAATCCCAATCAATTTCATTTAAAATAGTTTCTCGGGTTTTAGCACATAACTCTACCTCATTACTTTTTTCACTTCTAGGACCGTCTGCCGCTATAAATAAGTATTTTGGTTTTGCTGCCTTAACGCTCTCAAAAGAAGCTTTTGTAACTTCTGGCCTGTTAAAAACTAAAAGTAGTATTGGTGTGTCTAACATTATTTTTTGAATTAATTAACAGAGACTAATTTCTAATTTATCATTAGAGATTGAAATTCTATAATCGGTAATAGTATCGTAATATTTAATAAGTTGCCAAACAAAAAAGTAAATATCTAATTCCGGAATAAAATGTGTTCTATTTAAACTAGACAACCTTTCAAGGTCGTTCACATAGTCTTCGTTTACTAATACTTGTTTATAATAGTATTTTGATATTAGTTGTTTTAGAATACCTAAACCACGTGCTTTTCTATGTTTTTTAGGAGAACTCTTTATAGAAACCATAATAGTTAAATACTGGTTCTCCTTTAAATTGTTCACGCTATACACTAGATCTTTTATTACTTTAGGCTTAGTGTTAAGCGTTATGTTTTCTGGCAATTTAAAAATTACTTCTTCTGTCCTATGAAATATGCTTCTGTCCTGCGCTGTAAATATTGCTCCCCACCCCGCTTTATTTCTTACAACTTCATTCTTATTAGCAGCATCATATATTACCATTTGGTCATACCACTTTTCTGGAAAAAAGTAAGATTTAGTATTAGAGACTATAGGATGCCATTGATGAAACACTGGAGCATCGATGCTCAACCAGCTTTCTTTTAATCCTAATGTTTCTAAACGACCAAATAAGTCAATATCTTCTTGTCCCCAAAAACAATAAAACTCATCGAAACCTCCTATAGACAACAATTTCTCTTTATTTACAAAATGTATAGCACCTTTAGTGCCTTTTGCAGTGAGATTAAAAGAATCTTCTATCTCTATAGAATCCCATGTGCTATAATTTTCTGGTAATAAATAAAATTGCATAAAATATTGTCCATCTTTATTTATCACAGCACAGGACTGTTCTATAAACTTTGGAGAATAAATTAAATCAACATCCGAGAATAAAATATATTCACCTTGGGCAAATTTTAAACCACTATTTAAAGCATGAGAGCGATTCCAAGGCCATCCTCTAGTATCGTTATATATGTACTGAGCAAATCCAAATAAGTTAACTAATTGCTTTACTTCGCGCGCGATATTTAAATCACTCCCGTAATCCACGAAAATAAGTTCGAAATCTTTAAATGTTTGGTTTTCTAAAGAGTTTAGAAATCTCTTAATTCTTGTTAAATCTCTATTTTTAAAACCAACAATAATACTTAACTTCATTTTTGAGATCTCATTTTTATTTTAAATAGTAGTATTTCTAATTTTATTACGGCATACTTAATTGGATTTAGACTCCAATTATTATTTATAGTAGCATTAGATTTCCTAATAAATTTTACTATGTTTTTTTGATATCTAGATTCGAACAAGTGATATACTAAGCCCTCGTAAGTAGTTCCTATTCCAAATACTTTATCCGGATATAATTCCCACTTTTCTTCTTCAACATCTGTTGGATACCAATAATTTAATTTAACACCATATTCAGGTGCCAATTTAGATAAGATACCTCCTGCATCAACTTCTAGTACTTTATTCTCATTTAAATCCGGTCTACCTAATAAATTATAAACTTCCTTACTGATAGCAAAAAAACAGGGTCCAACGTATATATTTTTACCATTGTTAAAGTGTTTTGCAGTTTGAGCACATCCAGAAATAGTGTTATCTTTTATTTCCTCTATAACCCGAGAAATTGCCTCCTTTTTTAGCGGAATACAATCAATATCGAAAATCACAAAATAATCTGCCTCAGTATCTCTTAAAATCCGAGTCATAAAATCACCATGTGAAATATCATTATCACAGATTTGATTTAATTCTAAACCCAACATTTTAAACACTTGTTTCTGATAGAAAAGCAAATAGTCCGATATATTACTTTTATAAAATGTACTTATATGTATTTTCATAATAAAATTTTCATTTAGGAGACATATCAACATTTACTACGTAGCATAAGTATCTATATAATAAAGTATTGAAGAACATGGTGGATTCAATTCTGTATTAATACATATTCCTAGCGTCAGAATTCATTATAAATAAAGAAACTAAAACATTATGCAAGCTATAGTTATCAATCAAATTACATACTTAGAGCGTCCTTGTTCTTATTAATTGGTTTTATTTATATATTCTTCTACGTTAAAGAACATTTCTTCCACTTCTTTAAATTCACTAATGCCTTTTTCCCACCATTTTATGTCTAAAAGCTTAGCAATAACATCTTGTTCAAACCGGTATCTAATCACCTTAATTGGAGTCCCTACAGCAATAGCATAAGGTGGTATATCTTTAGATACTATTGAACCCGCACCAATTACTGCACCGTCCCCAATAGTAATGCCATCCATAATAGTAACGTTGGCTCCTATAAACACATCATTCCCAATTTTAATTGCTTTCCGTTCTTCAATTTTAGTTACTGTAGAAAAGGTTTGGCCATTTTGTTTCATATTAGAATAAAACATAGGATGTGTACTTATTCCATGTGTTGGATGAATTCCCCAACCAGATATTAAATTAGGTCCAATCGAACAAAATTTACCAATCTCTGTTTTATCGATATGAGAGTTTGGAGAAACATAACTGTAATCTCCAATAGTGGTATCTACTATATAATAAGGCCCATTAACTTTTGCTGTGGTTGCTAATTTAAAATTATACGTAGTATTCTTAAGTAATTTCCAATTAACGTCCTTATCGAACAGTACCCTAGTTTCTGGTAAATACCTAAATAGTATTGATTTTAAAACTTTAGAAATAAATGACTTCTTTTCTTTTTTAGGGACTGCTACTCTTTGTTTATAAAAATCGTCAATACCCTGTTTTGCCACTTGCGACTCTGCAATTGTATAATTATCTTTTATAGGAACCTCGTCTACAGTTGTATTTCTAAACACATTATTAGATGCTTTTGAATGCACTCCGGAATCATCATCTCCTATATTTAAAACTAAAGACTTAGAAGGAAACACAGCTAACTGGCCTTTCATAAACCACGATGCATACCACCTTACAGCCCAAGTGTATATAAGCTTATCTTTATTGTCTATTAATTGTTTGTAATAATCTGCATGCCCTAAAATATTAAACGCATTTATTTTTTCTTTCGAATCTAAGAAATCAATAGCTTTAGACACATCATGCTCGTAGTCTGCCCAACGATCTTTCCATGTTGCCCATCCCCAACAAGCTAAAATTCTAAGATAAATTACATCTTCGTTTAGCGATTTGTTAAAGGGATAAACATATCCATTAATTTGAGAGATAGTTTTTTCCTCTTCGTATAATCTTAATCCATTATTCATAAACTTGAGAAACCCCTTAGATGTCACTACATCATCTTCAAGAACTATAATTTTACCATATTTATTTACTATGCTTGTAACTCCATCTATAATATTATTGGCTAAACCCCAGTTGGTTTTACGCTCTATTATATTAATTTTTTTAAAACCAGATAGAGTTTTAAGGTATGCTCTAAGCTCCGTAACACTCTCTTTATCTTCTGCATTCCTTGCATTATCGGAGTAAATATACAATACAGAGTTCGTTGCTAACTCATTATTCTGAAGCGCTTCTATAGTTTGCTTAGTGTGAGCTAATCTATTGTATACAAATAAAATAATTGGGGCTAATTCCATGGGAGTAAGTAGGTAATTTTATTAGGGGTAATTTACTTAATATTATTTCTTCGATAATATTTTAGCGTATTAAGTAGTCCTTCTAATTTTAAGGAAAACTTAAATTGTGACATATGTTTCTTTGAGGCTATTGCTTTTAATTTATCTGGTTCTGAACAAAGAACTCTTGATAGATTTTGTTTGTAAAATGGAATACCGTGTATTTCACTTTTTATATAAAACGGAAACAATTTTGAATCTACTTTTCTTTTCGAATTTTGATAGATATCTTGATCTGATAAAATAGAGCAGAAATAAAATAAATAAGATTTATTGTTTTTTAAAAAGGGGTTTATATCATAATATTTGTTATATAATTTATCATCCTTATACCTGTAGATTAAAGGATTTTTTAACTCCAATTCCGGAGTTTCCAGTTTAAACCATAGATCAAATTGACCATTAAAACTGTAAATTTTATACGCATTTAATATAGAACCAACTAACATCGACATATAACCTCCCGAAGAACTACCTAATGTCACAATTTTGTAGTCCTTACATGACTCTTTGATAAAGAGAATCAATTGATCGATAGAATTAATATCTTTATTAATACCTTTTAAATAATGTTGCTTAAAAACATCTCTTACTAGAATATGTTTCCGCGCTCCATTTACAAGATTATGTTGCCATTCGTATTTATCTTTAGACAATACTTCTTCGAAAGCCTCTTCTGTATTTGGAAAATATAAACCATTACTGGTGAAATAAACATATACCGTATCCGAAGACTCGTCTCCTTCAATTATTTTAAAATTATCTAGAGTATTATACGCTTCGAGTACTTTTCTGTTAGTAATTTGATTAAAATCCATTCAGATAGTTATAATTACTTAGCACAATTTTATCTTAATGCTATCATTATCAATATGTAACGTATAATCCTTTATTATTGTTTCAAACTTAATTAATTGCCACACCACAAAATAAAGATCTATTTCCGGAATTAAAATAGCTTTATTGTAAGAAGCTAATCGCTCAATATGTTTAATATATTTATTGTTAATATTAACAGTATCTCTGGAAAGTAGTTTGTTTAAGTTTATTAAAATAGTTGAAACAATTTTATTCGAATATTTCTCTGGCTTGTTAGGTATTGGAATATAAATACTTATATATTCTTCACTATCAAGATTATTTAAGTCTTCAATTATAGCCTTCAATAATTCTGATTTGGTATTCAAAACAATTTTATCGGGAATATTAACTTGTTTTTCTATTTTTCGATTAAATATTTCGCGCGATGTTTTCCCTAATATTATCCCCCATGTAATGGATTGATTCCTAATTACATTTTTCTTGTTTAAATGAAAATACAGTTGCATTTGTTCGTACCATTTATCTGGAAAGAAAAATGGTTTCTGATTGGAAACAATTGGATGCCATTGGTGGTATACCGGAGATTCTTCTAACGGTATCCATTCCTCTTTTAAACCTTGTTGATCTAAACGACTAAACAGGTCATTATCTTCTAAGCCCCAAAAACAATAAAACTCATCAAAACCATTAATATGCAATAGTTCCTCTCTGGATACCAAATGGATAGCACCTTTAGTACCATAAGCAGTAATACCAAAATTTTCTTCAATTTTAATACTAGCTGTTTGATAATTATATGTATTAGGCAATAAATAAAACTGCTTAAATAATTGTTTTTTAGGGTCTGCGTACTTTAAAAGTGTTGCTATAAAATCTGAAGAATAGATTAAATCTATATCACTAAAAAGGACATATTCACCAGTAGCTACCTTTAATCCTGAATTTAAGGCATGAGACCTGTTCCAAGGCCAACCTCGAGTATCATTATAAATATAATTGCAAAAATCATACTGGGATGTCAATAATTTAATCTCGTTAGAAATCTCACAGTCACTACCATAATCAACAAAGATTAATTCGAAATCGGTACTAGACTGATTAACTAATGAATCAAAATATCGTTTTACTCTAATACTATCCCGATTACGATATCCTACAATAATGGAAATACCGTTAGACATTTAAAATATTTTTAATTTTCATTTTCGTCTGTTTCTTGAAGACCATTGTTTCATCAATAGGACCGTCTGCAACGTTCTTAGGCAAATAAGACCATACCTTTTGCTGATGATTAGTAGTTTTCAATTTGTTCGCAATAAAAGGAAATAATTGATATTTATTCAACACAAGATCTCTCGCTTCTTTAAGACTATCTAAGTTCTTTTCCCAAAAATTTTCATCTATAGCTTTTTGAATTATTTTCACTGCTTCCTCTGGATGATTAGGATCTATCTGAATCATTGAATTCTTTGGGAAATATTTAGAAATATTGTTACAACCATAGTAAATTGGAACAGTCCAAGATAAAAAACAGTCTGCTATTTTTTCGGTCCAGTAGTCATCATAACACGAATTTTCTATTGCAAAACTATATTTATAAGGATAGATTACATCAAACTTATCGTCTATCTCCTTGAACCCTCTTCCAAATAAATCAAAATCCAAATGTCCTTCTATCTTATCTTTAAAGTCCATTCTAAGAATATGCCCCTTATTTAACCTTAAATTACTGGTAATCCAAGATATTTTATCTTGTTTAATAAAACCGTGGTTAGGTTCCAACTTATTCAACTCATCAAAAGTTTTATTAATGTGCCATGGTAAACAGCCATGGCTATTAATTATCTTGGTATCCTTAATATCCCATGATGTAAAAACTTCGTCGACGTACTTGAACAATTTTTTATGCCATTCATACCTAGGTATTGGTGGCTCTTGAGTTAATAAGAATTTTCCGTTTTTCCGGCATTTAATTATCACTTCTTTATTTGTAGTATTTAAAACCACTAAATAATCGCATTCTCTTATTTCATCAGTCGTAAATTCAACCTGGTCCCAAATTTTACCTCCATTAGGAATTTGCCTAAAAATATCTGGAGCGTTCCAATCTTTAATAATTCTTACAACCATAAATTTATTACAATATTTGTTTAATTAAATTATAAGAACTAGATCTCCCAAGTGGTTGGAGTAAAGACTTTTGCTTGTTTCGGAAACAAATTCGGTCTCCCTATGTTTGGTCCCTTCTGAACATCTATTTTAAAGCAATTTTCTAGCACATGTAGTATTTTTCCAGCCGCAACCATACCAATATCTATATAATAAAAATCGGGAGCAAAATTAATATTAGGAATTATAATTTTTACTTTTTTGATTTCTCCCTTATTTCCGCTTATCGCTATATGTTCATCCAAATTAGTAATGTGAGTAGTCAATTCAAGGTTACTATTTTTAAAATTTACACCTAAATCTATATCACCTATAAATTCGTTAAATTTTAATTGAACTTCCATTACAAACTCATCACCGGTATAAAATGAATTATTCTCCTCACCTGCCTTATAAGACTTATAATCAATAATTTCAACATCTTTATTTCCTCCTTTATCTACAACCTCATCTTTATCATATATTGTAGCGTCTTGTTTTAAATAATATTCTACCGTTTCTTCAGCAGTTCCTACAAATTCAACACTACCTTGGCTTAATAAGATTCCTTTTGTACATAAATTTTTAATTGAGGACATATTATGACTAACAAATAAAACGGTTCTCCCTTCACGAGAAACAGATTTCATTTTACCAATTGCCTTTTTCTGAAATTCGGCATCACCAACCGCTAGTACCTCATCGACAACTAAAATTTCTGGTTCTAAAAAGGCTGCAACTGCAAAACCAACTCTTACAGTCATACCAGAAGAGTATCTTTTCACAGGCGTATCTATATACCGTGCACAACCTGAAAACTCAATAATTTCATCTAATTTAGAGGTAACTTCTGCCTTAGTCATTCCCAAAATTGCGCCGTTCAAGTAAATATTTTCTCTACCCGTTAATTCTGGGTGAAATCCCGTACCTACTTCTAATAGGGAAGCTAACCTTCCCTTAATTTTAACACTTCCCGTCGTAGGAGAGGTTATCCTAGATAAAAGTTTTAAAAGTGTACTTTTACCAGCACCATTTCTACCAATAATACCAACAACATCTCCTTCTTTAATTTCTAAATTAAGACCTTTTAAAGCCCAGACATACTCACTATCACCCTTGTTACTCCTGTCGTTAGTATCCCCCACTTTTAAATATGGATCTTCTTTGTTAAGTATTTTTGTTTGCCACCATCTATTCATATCGTGTGCAATCGTTCCAGTACCGATAGTTCCTAATCGATACTGTTTACTTATATTTTCAAGCTTTATAACTGGTTTTGACATTTTAAATTTTTTATTATAAAATTAATACTAAACAGTATCCATAAAGGTTTTTTCCACCTTATTAAAGGTAACAACTCCGATAGCTAACATAACCAACATAAAGGCAAAACTATACCCCAAATACAACCAACTAAATGATCCTGCACCTGTGAAGGCGTATCTAAAAGTTTCAATAAGCGGTGTCATTGGGTTTGCAAGGATAAAATTTCTATACTGTTCAGGTGCGCTTGATAAAGGATAGATAACAACCGTTCCATACATTAATAATTGCACTGCAAAGGATAATAAAAATGTGAAATCACGATATTTTGTAGTTAATGCAGATATAATCATTCCAACACCTAAAGCTAATCCTGCCATAATTAACACCAACACCGGCACCAAAGCAATAGCCCAATTTGGATTTAAAGCAACAGCATCAGCACTAGTATCAAAGAAAAAATAGAGCCAAACACAAAAGAATAAAACAAATTGAATTACAAATTTTAACATTTGAGACAAAATGAGGGATAATGGTGTAATTAATCTAGGAAAATATACTTTTCCGAAAATACTCGCATTATTTCTAAATGTATTAGAAGTTAAAGTTAAACAACCCGAAAAATACTGCCACATCACATTACCTGCCAGGTAAAATACCATTGGGGGAATACCATCTGTAGATAACTCTGCTATATTTGTAAAAACAAATAATTGAACTAATGCCGTAAATATTGGCTGAATAACAAACCATAATGGCCCAAGTACAGTTTGTTTATAAACAGCGACAAAATCACGACGTACAAACAATACTAATAGATCGCGATAACGCCAAACGTCTTGTAGGTTTAAATTAAATAGACTGGTTTTAGGATGTATCTCTAATGTCCAATCCTGGGTTTTTAATGAATCTTGCATATTAATTATAATACGATTTGTACCAATTAACAAAAGCTGTTACACCCTCGCTTACATTGGTTTTTGGTTGATAATTATATTGTTTTTTAAGTTTCGTAACATCTGCATAAGTCTGCTTAACATCACCATCTTGCATAGGTAACATCTCCTTAATAGCATCTTTACCTATAGCAATCTCGATGGCTTCGATATAATCTAATAATTTAATAGGTTTACTATTCCCTATATTGTACAGTTTATATAAGCTACTTGAATCTGACGGTTGTAGTAAAGTTGATATGACCCCGGAAACGATATCGTCGACATAAGTAAAATCCCGAGACAATTCCCCATTATTAAATACTTTTATAGGCTTGTCATTTATTATAGCATCGGTAAATAAAAACATAGCCATATCTGGCCTTCCCCACGGTCCATATACCGTGAAAAACCTTAATCCTATGGTTTCAAAACCATATAGATGACTATAAGTATGTGCCATCAATTCATTTGCTTTTTTTGTTGCTGCATATAAACTAATTGGATGATCTACATTTGCAGTTTCTTTAAAAGGGACACTATCACTATTTCCATAAACACTAGAACTACTAGAATACACTAATTTACTAATATTAGCATGTCTGCAACATTCCAGAACATTTAAAAATCCTATGATATTACTATCTGCATAAGCATTAGGATTTACAATGGAGTATCGCACTCCAGCTTGAGCAGCCAGATTACAAACGACATCAATATTTTGAGTTTTAAAAAGCTTAGGCATAGCCACACGGTCTTCCAAATTCATTTTAATAAATTGCATTTGGAGACCGTGTGTAGAACTAGAACATAATTCCAACTCCTGTTCTGCATGCTCCCTCTGAATTCCTAATTGCCTTAAACGCTCAAACTTTAAATCCACATCGTAGTAATCACTGATATTATCAAGTCCAATTACGTGATGCCCTAAACTTAAAAGCTGTTTAGCAACATGAAATCCAATAAATCCGGCTGCGCCAGTTACAAGAATTGTTTTTACCTCCATAATTACTGCCCAATAACGTATACTTGAAAACCGATTTTTTCTAACTCGGCTTTATCTAATACGCTACGTCCATCAAAAACAAAAGCTGGCTTTTGCATATTATCATATACTTTTTGCCAATCGTAAACTTTAAACTCATCCCATTCTGTTAATACTGCAATAGCATGTGCGCCATTAAGCGCTTCATAAGGATCGTTTACTACCGTTAATCCTTTTTCGTTTGAAGCAGAATCTCTAGTTTGTAAGTAATCTAAATCACCATACATTTGTTGAGCCGTTACTTTAGGATCGTAAGCTACAATATTAGCTTGTTCGTCTAATAAAATATCAGCAACATAAATAGCAGCAGATTCTCTTGTATCGTTGGTATCTTTCTTAAATGCCCAACCTAAAAATGCAATTTTTTTACCAGAAACCGTATTATATAATGTCTTAACAATATTCTTTGCAAAACGATGTTTTTGGTGATCATTCATAATAATAACTTGTTCCCAATAATCGGCAACAGCATCTAAGCCATACGATTTTGAAATATAAACTAAGTTTAAAATATCTTTCTGGAAACAAGAACCTCCAAATCCAACAGAAGCTTTTAAGAATTTTGGTCCAATACGACTATCTTTCCCTATAGCTCTTCCCACTTCATTAACATCGGCTCCAGTAACTTCACATAATTCTGACAATGCATTTATAGAAGATACACGTTGTGCCAAGAATGCATTTGCAGTTAATTTAGATAATTCAGATGACCACAAATTAGTTGTTAAAATATTTTCTTTAGCTACCCAACTTCCGTACACGTTTACTAATGCATCAATAGCTTCTAAACCTTCAGGTGTTTGTTCTCCTCCAATAAGCACACGATCTGGAGCCATTAAATCTTCAACAGCTGTTCCTTCTGCCAAAAACTCAGGATTTGATAGAATTTGAAACTTCGCTCCGTTACCAGTGTTGTCTAAAATGCTTTTAATTGCTTGGGCCGTACGAACCGGTAAAGTTGATTTTTCTACAATAATTTTATCGCTTTTAGACACACGTGCTATCTGACGTGCACATAATTCGATATATTTTAAGTCGGCAGCCATTCCTTTTCCTACACCATATGTTTTTGTTGGTGTATTTACAGAGATAAATACCATTTCGGCTTCATCGATAGCTTTATCTACTTCTGTAGAAAAAAACAAATTTCTACCACGAGCTTCACCTACAACTTTATCTAAGCCTGGCTCGTAAATTGGTAAATTATCTAAATTAGTATCATTCCATGCCGCTATACGCTCAACATTTAAATCTACTACAGTAACTTTAATACCTGGATTTTTTTGTGCGATTACCGCCATTGTTGGGCCTCCAACATAACCCGCGCCTATACAGCAAATGTTCTTAATTTTCATTCTGATTTTATTTAGATAATTTAACTTGTTTTAATGAAGCTTGATGATCTAGAAACCAAGCGTATGTATTTTCAATTCCTTGTAATAATTCTGTTTTGTAACTCCATCCTGCGTGCTTCAATTTTGAAACATCCATTAGTTTTCTTGGTGTACCATCTGGTTTTTCTGAATCCCAAATAATATCACCTTCATGACCTACAACCTTCTGTATCGTTTCTGCTAATTCTTTTATAGTGACATCTGTGCCCGTACCTACATTATACAAATGTTCGGGCAACGTATTATTCACAGCAAAAACTACAGCTTGCGCCATATCGTCTACATATAAAAATTCACGCATCGGTGTACCGCTACCCCACAAAGTAACTGGTCCATTTCCGTTTTCTTTAGCCTCATGAAACTTACGTAACATGGCAGGTAAAACGTGTGATGTTTTTAAATCGAAATTATCAAACGAACCGTATAGATTTGTAGGCATTAAACTTACATAATCTTTACCGTATTGTTTTCTAATAGCCTCACAAGCTTTAACACCAGTAATTTTAGCTATAGCATACCATTCGTTTGTAGGTTCTAATGAGTCGGTAAGTAAATGCTCCTCTTTTAAAGGTTGAGGCGCTAATTTAGGGTATATACAAGAGCTTCCTAAAAAGATAAACTTTTCTACTCCCTGTTTATGAGCCGCGTCTATAAGATTATTCTGAATCTGCAGATTTTCCATTAAAAACTGATATGGATACTCACTATTCGCAAGAATTCCTCCTACACGTGCTGCTGCATCAATAACGACATCTGGTTCTTCTGAAATTATAAACTGACTTACTGCATCTTGATTTCGTAAATCTAATTCGGAACTCGTTCGCCCAATAAGATTAGTATAACCATCTGCTTCTAAGGCACGCCAAACGGCAGAACCTACCATACCACGATGACCAGCTATATAAATTTTTGAATTTTTATTCATAATACTTTAGATAAATCTATTACAGATTATTCAAAATAGTTTAGAGTATCGTAACCTCCTTCTCTTAGGAATTGATCTTTTTGCATCAACTTTAAGTCACTTTTCATCATATCCTTAACAAGGTCGTTTAAATCATATTCAGGAATCCAGCCTAATTTATTATTTGCTTTTGATGCATCTCCTATTAATAGTTCAACCTCTGTTGGTCTAAAATATTTAGGATCTACAGCTAAAACTTCTTTTCCTATTTCTAATTGAAAATCTGCATTATCACAAGAGGCTACATATGCTTTTTCGTCAACACCTTCCCCTTTAAACTCTAAGGTAATCCCTAATTCAGAGAAAGCCATTTTTACGAAATCTCTTACTGGAGTTGTTTTTCCTGTAGCGATAACCCAGTCTTCAGCTTCTTCAGCCTGAAGAATCATCCACATCATACGAACATAATCTTTAGCATGTCCCCAGTCACGTTGTGCATCTAAATTTCCTAAGAAAAATTTATCTTGAAGACCTAAAGCAATTCTTGAAACCGCTCTAGTAATTTTACGCGTTACAAACGTTTCCCCACGAATTGGAGATTCATGATTAAATAAAATACCATTACAAGCATACATATTATAAGCCTCACGATAATTTACGGTAATCCAGTAAGCATACATTTTTGCAACTGCATATGGACTACGCGGATAAAATGGAGTAGTTTCCGATTGAGGAACTTCCTGTACTTTTCCGTACAACTCTGAAGTAGACGCCTGATAAATTCTTGTTTTCTTTTCTAAACCTAATAAACGAACAGCATCTAAAATACGTAATGTCCCTAATCCATCTGCATTTCCTGTATATTCAGGAATTTCGAAAGATACATGTACGTGACTCATTGCCGCCAAATTATAAATTTCGTCTGGCTGAATTTCTTTTATTAAGCGAATAAGATTTGTACTATCAGTCATATCCCCGTAATGCAAAAAGAAATTACGACCATCGATATGCGGATCTTGGTATAAATGATCGATACGATCTGTGTTAAAAAGTGAAGATCTACGTTTTAAACCGTGGACTTCGTATCCTTTTTTTAATAAAAACTCACTTAAATAAGCACCATCTTGGCCAGTTACACCTGTAATTAAAGCTACTTTTTGTTTCATAAGACTGATAATATTTACAAAATATGTTATGTTATTTTTTTTATTTATTCCGCATTACTCACGGCTTCGCCGTGGTGCACCCCATTACTGGTTGCTCCAATTTAATCTTTATTTTAATACTTCACTTTACTGAAGCTGTAGTTTAACTACAAAACCTAATTTCTTCAACACCACCCAACATTGATTACCCGACACATGTTTAACCTCTCCATATTCCTCACCGAATCCAAAATCAGACATTTCGACACGTGCTCCTGGTTTTAAAACATCAACACTCTCCAACGTCATATCCTTGCTCTGCTCTACCTCTTTCAACACCGCAACCTCATCTTCTCTAACCACTACAGGCTCTCCATTCCAAAACATATATCTCACCACTCCCGGTACATTAAACACCTCATTGCGTTCAGATTCCAAAAGTTTAACTAAAACCATGGACGGTAATAAAGGTACAAATACTTTCTTCTTTCTATCGCTCCAAACTCGAATCTCAGTTTTCACAGGACAGTAAGCCTCTATTCCTAAACGATTTAAATTAGCCTCGACCTTTTTCTCGTTTCTAGACTTCGTATAGACAACATACCACCTTGACTTCATCACTTCTCTATCGATTCATCATATATAACAAGCCCATTTTTTTGCTGATAGGAATCTGTAAAAGAAAAATTAACCTTTCTTTTTATTTCCGATTCTATTTTGCCTGCCATTTGATTAATATATATTGTATTCAAATTTTCTCCTTCTACTACGACATCTATAAGACCTGAATCTTTGCCTTCTGCATAATCTCCAATAACAATAACACGAGATACATGACCCATACGCGCCAGTACAGTAGCAACAATTGTATCTAACCCCACATATTTTCTTACCATATTTTGCAATGGGTAAAATAAAGGATGTTCGGTATTTGCTTTGTATGTTACTTTGTTTTGCTCTTTCTCTTTTCCGAGATAGCCTGCTGAAGACAATTGATTAAGTTCTTTTCTTATAGAATTAGTAGACTCGTTAAACTCCAAGGCCAAACCTCTTAAATACCCACTATTATTAGCGCTAAGGAATAGCTTAACTAAAATACGAATTCTTGTCTTTGAGGTAATTAGAGATTCTAACATATGGTTTTTAAAACGAGTAACAAAACTACTCCTTTTTACGAAACAGCAAAATTAATTACAAAAAATTATTTTATTAAAACAGTTAAATAACAAAGAATTAACAAAGCCACAATATTCTTAGTAATTATTACTTAAATCACTCCAAATCTTATAAAAAAACAAATAATTCTCAACTTAACTTCCACTTCTAAATATCATTAAGAGACTCTTTATGAATTCTTATTGCACCACAAATAAATTATACCGCAATTTCTGAAGTACTTCTAAGTGTTAATCCGCAATTAAGCAATATTAACATAAAACACCAATTAATCACACCTTCTAGTAAGATATTCGCAAAAAAATAAGGCAGAAATAGAGATTAGTATCAAAACAATTTAATTTGTAATCTAAAACCTACAAATAATACACTAAAAAAGTTAAATTTTACAATTCAACGATATTAAACAGTATTTCAGCTAATAAAAATAAAATTTATATCATAGTTATACACAGTATCTATATTTGTATTAAAATATTAGCTACAACAGCCTAGAACCTACTTACTTAAAAAAAATACTATGAAGAAAATTTACTATTTAATTTTACTGAGCCTAACCTTCTCCACTTTAGGATACTCACAAGATCTTATTTACAATACAGATCTGCCTGAGAATGGTGGCTACAACGGTTGGAAAGACGGCAGAGAACCAGGTAACACTTTAGAAACGAGCCGAAACAGAAATATTATTATTGAAAAAGGTCATGTCATTTTTCCCGAAAAAACAAGATGTGTTAATTTAACCATCTTAGAAGACGGTAGTGCAACTATATTACCGGGGACTTGGGTGTTATTAGAAGAAGGAAATTTAATTACAAATGATAATTTAACCATCACATCCAATTCAACACAATACGGCGCAATATATGTAGAAGGCACTTCTACAGGATTACTAACCTACGATCTTTATGTAAAGCCTGGACCACGTAGTCAATTTATTTCAGCTCCTTTATTTGGTGAAAATTTTGGTGATTTCGCCACGAATAATAACAACATATACGAACCCTACGGTACAACTACTATTAAACGATTTGGTACTTGGGACAAAACCTCTGGAACGTATTTAGAGTGGGACACATCTAATAGCAGCGACAATGCAGTGCTTTTTACACCAGGAGTAGGATATCATGCTGCTACAGCATCTTCAGACAATATTCTAACCTTTAAAGGTAATATGATTACAGAGTCTTTCGATTTACCCGTATTTCACACACCAGAAACAATTGCCTCACAGTGGAATTTGATTGGAAACCCATATACTTCCTATGTTCGAGCTAGAACAATTATTCGCAATAACTCCGATAAATTTCAACCTATAAAAAGCGGTATTTATGCAAATAACGGGTCTTATTGGATCGTATTTAACAGTTTAAGTGAGTATAAAATTGCACCAGGACAGGGGTTTTATGTAGCCGTTTTGGAAAACACGACAATGTTTTTTAATAAAGGTATGAGATCAGTGGCTAGTGATACTGGTGGAGATGATTTTATAAGTGGAAGAGGAGATATTGAAGAAGAGGAAGAAGCTGTTCCTTACATTTCTTTAAATTTATCTGCGGGTACGGAAGAAAAACACTACACCAACATATATTTTACAGATGAAGCTTCTTTAGGTTTAGACGAAGAATTCGATACATCAATTTATGGTTCTAATCCTTCTGGATTTACTATGTATACACGAGTGGCAGAATCAGAAGAAAATTCTAATTACAAACTAGGAATACAAGCTATTCCAACCACAGCATTAGAAAATTCTGGTACTGCAATTCCTTTAGGGATTCAGGCTCCAGAGGGACAACAAATTACAATAGACCTTAAAGAAAATATTTTAGATGCTAACGCTATTGTTTACCTAGAAGACACTAAAACCAATACCTGGACAACTTTAAATAATAAAGCATATACGTTTACCACAGAGGAAAAATTAACGGGATTGGGACGTTTTGTTGTACATGTGACTAACGAAGAGCGATTATCTATAGACGAAGATAGTACTTTTGAAACTTTACAATTTATTTCGGCTAACCATTCTATTAGCATAAAAGGATTACTTGAAAAGAATACGAAACTTTCAGTATTCGATATACAAGGAAGACTAATTAACAGCACAACAATAAGCAATACAGTTAACGAGTACCAAATAAACTCTTCTAATTACGGTAGCGGTATTTATATAGTAAAAGTTAAAACCCCTGCTGGTAAGAATATTGCAAAGCGAGTTATTTTAAAATAATCTTTTGCATATCAAAAACTTAATTTACCTTTACACTGAATTTATTGCACTTTAACTTTTTTTTTTGCATATTTAAAAAAACAATTTATGGAAAACAAACACACAGAGATAACTCGTAAAGAAGCCATAAAAAAAATGGGAAAATATGCTGCATTTACGGCCGTTGGAACATTTGCTATATTATCGCCTTTACGTGCTCAAAACACCAGCACGCCGATTGGACCTCCAGGGTCTCGCGTAGCCCCTCAAGACACCCCAACAGATTCAAAAGAGCAGTCTTCAGAATTTATTAATAAGAGTCAAGTAAAAAATAATTTTTAATAAATTATTGAACACTGATCTAAAACCTAAATATTCACAATCCATTATTGATTATAAAATACTTTGGTTCGAACTTTCGAACCAGTATGCTATAGTTAATAATGGATTGTTTTATTGTATTGAAATATATTTTAATTTAGATACTATAAATCTTTGCGTAAATGCATACAAAGACGAATTTAATCTAACTGAAGAACAAGCTAGTGCGTTGTACAAGGATATTAATAAATTCCTTATAGACAGAAATACACCCGAACCAGAAAATCTTAAACCTAAATATAATTTAGAGCTAAACAATAGGGTTATATCTAAATCATACACTTCGGAGGGACTAAACTTTAAAATCCATGTGCAATCAGACACATTACTTAGTTACATTCATCCTCAAATTTGCCACTTAGAAACTTCCGACATATCGAAACCTGATTTTTGGTTCGATATACATGAAGCAAATCAGAAAATAATGCTTTTTAAAAACAATCAATTTATTAAAGCATGCGAAACTCAACATTTTCATGAATTGCAAGGAAAATTTAATATGGAACTTATTTCTTCTTTATATGGTAAAGAAGAACATGATTGGATTGGATTATTTCACGCGTCTACCGTAGCAAAAAACTCAGAATCCATAATGCTAATTGGAACGTCTGGAAGTGGAAAAAGCACTTTAACAACAATCTTAGCACATCATGGCTACCAATTAATTGCCGACGACACGACTCCTATTTTAAGAGCCGATTTAAACACCTACTATTTCCCTGGTGGCATCTCTATTAAGCCTGGCGCATTTTCAACAATAAAACCCTTAATACCTAATTTTGACAATATCCCTCAAAGCTTTTTAAGAGCTTACAAAGGTGGCATAAAATATATTGCACCTCCAAAACCTAAACAAAATCACCTGCCGTGTAAATCTATAGTTTTAATTAATTACAAGAAAGATGCAGATGTAATTTTAGACACCCTCGATGCAAAAACAGCTCTTGAAATATTAATTCCAGATTCCTGGATTTCCCCTAAACCAGAAAACGCAAAAGCTTTTCTTAATTGGATAAGCACTGTCACATTTTATAGACTTACCTACAGCAATAATCAAGATGCAATTGATATTTTTTCGACTATCTTTAAAGACGAATAAGTAAGCGTTATGAGTCCTCTTGAAGTTACACTAACTCACATTTCCCGTATACTAAGTTTTAAAACGGACCAACTTTCTTTAAAACAAGATATAATAAATCATGTTTTTAACTGGGAAAGTATAATTAGTGAAGGTAGCAGACAATTAGTTATTCCCACGTTGTACTCCAGACTAAAATCTAAAGATTTACTGCAATACTTACCCCAAGACTTACAACACTACCTTGCCTACATATTCGATTTAAATAAAGAGCGAAATAACGCCTTATTACAAGAAGTAAAACTTATAAGCTCTTGGTTTAAAACAAAAAATATAGAACATGTATATCTAAAAGGCGCCGCAATGATTGCATCTAATTACTACGAAGACATAGGCGAACGCATGATTGGAGATATAGATATTTTAATTCCAAGAGCACAATGCCAACAAGCCTTCGATGTATTAATAGATAATGGATATACTTACGCAAAAGAACCAACTATAAGCCCTAAGTATTTTGAAGATAAACACCTCTTAAGACTAGCTTCAAAAGATTACATCGGAGCTGTAGAAATACATTTTAAACTTCTAGATAAAGATCAGAAAGCATTACATCCAGTTCATGTCTTAGAAAACAAACAATTTATAGAGATCACAAACATCCCAATTCCTTCTGTGAAACATTTATTAATTCACAATGTGCTGAATTTTCAAATCAATGATTTTGGATCGTTTTATAATTTTATCGGACTTAAAAATTTTTACGACACATTAGTCCTTTTACCTCATTTAGAATTGGATGACGAAAAAGAATTATTTAAAAACAGACATCTTAAAAATAATTTTAATTTAGGTCGGCTTTATTTTAACGACATTCCAAAGCCTCCAACATCGTTAAGACTAACATACAACACTAAAGTCTATCTATTAAAAAACAAATATCAAAATTTCGGGTTTTGGCATTATAAAATCCTCTCCTATATAAAACTTTTAAAACTAGTACTCCATCGTACTTGGTTTTTCCTAGTCAATCGAAACTATAGAAAAGATGTATTAAACGATCGGCAACGCATTAAAGACTTTATTAAATCTAAACTTTAAATGTGACGATCTCGGTTTCTTGTACTATAAATTCTTACCTAATAAGAAACCGCTTCAATTAATCCTTCTTCATTGAGATTATAGCAGACCAACCACCTCCATGCGACATATCTGCCGTCACTTTAGATGTCTGATTTACATCTAGCGTTTCTACCGTATAATCTTCTGCAAAACGGTTTGCATTTACACCATCTTTAAACACTTCCATCTTATAATCGCCAGCCTTAAGAAAAGAAAGGTCTAATTCTAATTGTCTTGACGACCAATCAGTCATCGCTCCAACATACCAAGTATCTCCATTTCTTCTCGCCACAGCAATATAATCGCCAATGGCTCCATGAAGCACTACTGTCTCGTCCCAGGTTGTTGGAATTTGAGTTATAAAATCTACAGTTTCCTGTTCTTTATAATATCGCGATGGAGAATCGCAAAGCATTTGTAACGGTGCTTCGTAAACAACGTACATAGCGACTTGATGGGCACGTGTTCCCATACTCATTGGACGTTTTCCCTTAACGGCAAAATTTTGTCTCTGCGCATTACTCATAGCGCCGGGCGTGTAATCCATAGGTCCTGCCGCCATACGAATAAAAGGAATGGTTACATTATGCTCTGGCGTAATATCCTTACTCCATTTATTATTTTCACTTCCCTTTACGCCTTCGTAATTAATAACATTTGGATAAACCCGTCGTAAACCAGAAGGTTTAAATGAACCATGAAAATCGACTAACAGTTCTAGTCTTGCACATTCTTTTGCAATACGTTCGTAAGAGTTTACAACATACTGATCGTTTCGTTGTATAAAATCTATTTTAACGCCTTTTACGCCCCAACTTTTATATGTCTCTAGTATTTCTTTAAGATTGGCATCCAGAGGTTTCCATAACGCCCAAAGAATAATATCTACATCTTTTTCTTTTGCATAACGAATTAATTCAGGGACATCTATATCGGGATTGAAATCAAGAATTTCCATAGTAGATTTCGTCCAACCTTCATCCAAAATAACGTACTCAATATGGTTAGATGAAGCAAAATCAATATAATACTTATAAGTCGCTGTGTTTAATCCCGATTTAAAATCTACGCCATAAATATTATTGGCATTATACCAATCCCAAGCCACTTTACCAGATTTAATCCACTCCGTATTTTCGATTGCCTGCGGTCTTGCCAATTGATAGGTTAGATTACTTTCTACAAACGTTCTATCGTCGTCACTTATAATAAAAACCCTCCAAGGATATGCTCTTTTTCCTGATACTTTTGCAATGTAATTAGCCTCTTTAGTAATGACCTGATCTCGATCTCCCTGACTTTGTGCATCGACAGCCTCTAAAACATATTTTGGAAAGATAGCATCTACAGATGTATTTCCATTACCTCTAACGAACATGCCTGGATAATCGTGAAGTGCTGTTTCCGTTAATAAAACTTTTGCTTTATCTGTTGTAAACACAACCGGTAGGCTACAAAACTCATTAGATGATATATCTGAAATATTTTTATTTAAATACGCCCGTTCATTATGAGAATACATAGTCGATTCTTGCGGAAAGAAAGATTTTGCACCTACAGGAAAAGTCACCTGTATCTGCTCTGAATTCACATCTCTGTCACGATTCCCCTCGTCAAGAAACTGGTACGCAACTCCGTCGTTATATGCTCGTATATGAAGTTGATACTTGCCTTTAAAAGTTAAAGCTATTTCAGTATATTCATCTTTAATTTCGGCATCCTTATGTGGTACCCCTGGATAAATCATTGTAGAAAATGATTTTACAGTGTGATGTGTTACTTGGGGTTTAACACCAAAGTCTTCCCCCGAAGAAAAATCCATTGCAATTTTAGCTTCTTTTATAATTTCATTCCCTTTTAGAGAAGCAGACCAAGAAATATTATTTGCAACAGTAACTTTAAGCGTTATGTTTTTATCGGGTGATGTAATTTCAAAATTTTGGGAAAACGTTTGCTGACTAATTAAGGTTATAAAAAGTAAAAGCATTATTCTTTTTAACATCATTCTAGAATTATTTTTCATATTTATTTTATTTCACCACCTAAGGATTTGCAAACAATACAATTACGCACTACTAATTTTAAATTTTATTACTTTTTTACAGCTTCAAATTTCCACATCTCTGGACCTACTTCAAATGTAATATGGCTATCTACAACTCCTTGAAATGCTCTAATTTCTTTGTTTGGAATAAACACCCCATTTTCCCATATTAGAGTTCCATTTAAAGTTATCCGTACATAATCATCGTTAGGAATACCAATAATTGCTTCGGTATCTTTTGGGACAACAACAGAAAGTTGAAACGTATCAAGACTATTTACAAATTCACTTTTTATAGTACCTTTAACCGATTGTACAGTTGCCGAGGCTTGAGTAACAGATCCTGGATTTGGAATAATCTGAAACTTAGAATACCCCGGAGTAATAGGTTTGATACCGCACAAATATTGAGACAGAATAGTTAAAGCACCACCACTCCATGCATGATTGGTTGTTCCGCCTCCAAAACCCTCTTTACCAATACCCCAACCCTCAAACAACGTAGAATAATCCGGATGATTCACCATCGGGCCAAAGCGTTTTTTCATACGCTTAATAGCATAATCTGCTTGCCCCATTTGAAACAACGCTTCTAAAACATACTTTTCCATGTACGGACTAGCATGTTCTTCAGTTTTAAAGACTTCAAAAAGAGCTTCATATTTATCTTTATCGGCTAAACCAGACACCACGGCTAACGCCTGACTTCGATCATCGGTTTTTCCTTTATAGTCTGGATGACGGTATGCTGTTCCTGTCCAAAAGTTTCTATTATAACCTACTTTTAAATCCTTCATTTTTTGCCTAAGCTCTACTTCATCATCATGCTTTTCTAACAAAATAGCCATATTAAGAACACCTTTTAAGGCCAAATAATACACACCATTAAAAATGAGCTTCATATCTTTATCTCTTCCCCAATCTCCCCAAATCCAGCCACCACGACGAAGCACTACAGTACCATCTTCGTTAATTTGCCATATTTTTAAATACTTTTGGACACCATCATAAAGATCCGACATCGTTTTTTTATCCTCGGTATGTAAGTAATAATTCCAAAATCCATAATACCCAATACTAGTAAGCATTTGCGAAGGCAATTCTTTATCCCAGTTTCCCGCTGGAATAGGTGAAAATAGCGTAGAGTCTTGTCGTTGCCAGCCTATGAGCTCATACATACCTTTTTTTAGCAAGGCATGGCTATTGGTATCTAAGGCATAAAAAGCCTCTCCTCCCTCGTTTACCTCGTCTCCCCACCATTGTGCACGCTCTCTATCTGGACAATCCATGTACGTATCTCGCATGGTGACATATAAGGTTCGTAACGATTTTTTCCAAATCTTATTTAGAAATTCATCTGAACTGTTGAAACTTCCTGAAAATTCGGTATTATATCCCGTTTCACGATATTTTAAATCTAAAACTTTTACTCCTTTCGGAATTGAATACAATACTTTATGTCCGTTTATCCAACCATAACTTTCGTAAGCTTGCTCGCCCTTTTTAGTGATATACTGTGCGTACATATTATAATCGCCACCACCCTTAAAGTTATCCGTTTTAATCTCAATTATATGTCCTTCTGGAGCTTCTACTTTAAGATATGGCGTAATTTGTAAATTGGCAGGCAAGTCCATACTAATCACGGTATCTTTCTCTGTAGTAAAAGGAAAATTAGGAGTATTAACATAAGGTGTTAATCCGAAATCTTTCCAAAACGGAATCGGACGAAGCACAAGATTGTTCCACGGCTCCATTGGCACAGATCCTAGTACCCGTGCATTTTTCCATTTTTCGGTACTGTAATTATTCTGGTACCATTCACCTAAATCCTTCCTCGCATCGTATCGAATACTCGACTCTGATAACCGAAAGTTAGGAAAAGGTTCTGGACATGTTTCGTAAGCTATATTATGTTTTATTTTCCAGGTGTCGTCACTTAGAATTTGTATTGAAGGTGTGATACATTCAAAGATAAAACCAAATTGTCCGCTACTGTTATGCGAAAAACCATCTTTACCAAAATACCAAGCCAAAACTGAGATTGTATTTTTTCCTTTTTTAAGATACTTGGCAATATCTTTCTCGTCGTAGTAGGTATCGGTTGGGTTTGGCCCACGTTTTAGACCTCCTTCAAAAACAACTAGTTCACCATTCACCCACAGCCAATATTTACTATCTACTGCAATTTTAGCCAAAGCTTCTTTAGGCGCATCATTAAGAGAAAAATCTTTTCTTAAGCTGTACCAGACATTGGAAGTATCTTGAGTGGCTGGCGCAGGATCGGTAATCCAGCTTGCTTTCCATTGGTCTTGCGCAATGGTCTTGCTACAAGGAAATAATACTAAAAAAAATAAAATAATAAATTTTAAAATGCTTGAATTCATCCGTTATGCTTTTCTCTATTTGATATTGCATTTGTCAATGATTCGAGCCATTTTACAGCTGAGGATATTTCTTAAATTTTAAAATGACAAGTACTATCAGATTTCCAATGTACTAAAATAGAAATTAATTTTGTGCATTATAGCGTTTACCATTAATAATACTCCCAAATAGATAGAAAGTCGACAACAATTTGGAACTATATGTTCGTTTTTGAACATATTAAAGAAAGTCGCTACGGTTTCATGATCTAATAATGATTTTGCATTGGCACAGAACATTTTAATTGCATGCAAGAGGATCAATTTGAAGAGAACACTTACTCTACTTTCATGCCTTGCTCTACGCTCTCAGGAACTACTACGGACATATTTTCCTTTTTCCAATCAATTAGTCCTCCTTTTAACTCGTAAACAGCTGTAAAGCCTTCTGAACGCATTTTTTCGGCTGCCTTAGCACTTCGTGCTCCGCTTCTACAATAGATTAAGACTTCTTTTGATTTATCTAAATCCAAAATCTGTTTATTGAAGTCCTCAGATTTCCAGTTATAATTTATAGCTCCTTCTAGGTGTCCGCTGTCAAACTCCTCGGGTGTTCTCACATCCACAACCATAAGTTCTGGTTGCTCACTCATTATTTTAGAAAATTCGTCTACAGAAAGTGATGTGCTTTTCTCTTGAGAGACCACTAAATTAGTATACAATACTGTTATTAGAATTAAAATATATTTAAGATGATTTTTCATACGATAGTAAAATAAAATTATAGAGGTAAAAATTAATACATGTAGGATAAAAAGGCAAGAAAAGGATAATTTTTGAGACTAAAAAGCACTAAGCAACACAAATCAAAATATGTCAAAAAAGGTAGTTTATATAGATCTTCTAATCTATTGAAATATAGAAGCGAATCAACTCGGAGGACTTTATAAATAGCGAAAAAGAAAACTAAAAAGAACCATTGATTGCAGTCTGTAAACTACTAAAGTATCCTTGTGCCATAACTTGTTTTAGATTATGGTATTTGAAACGTGCATATTACCGTGTGAGGATTTTCCAGCTGTAAGTAGTCTACTATTTTCAATTTAAAAGCCCGTACACCTTGTACAACAATTACTTTGTTCTTTATCAAAGACAGGCGGGCTCTAAAGTAAATATTGACTTAAATGACATGGCTACAAGAACTATTTTACAATGTGCTGACAATGGTTTTCTTTTTTTCAAGGATATAAAACACTTGTGAATTAAATTGGTCTGACAAACTTTTAAAAGGAGAGTTTTCTATTTTTGTTATCTGAAAATATTTTAACATTAATTTTTCTAACCTTTTGTGATTGAAGCCAAGGTGGGAATCAATAAACCCATCTAAGTTTCTAATCTCAGGAATTTGTTTTCCGAAAAAACATTTAATACTATTTCTTACATATTTATAACTATGTTCCCCAATAGTCACCCTCCTCATATTTTTAATCAATGAGACGAAACCAATTTCAATTGGAACAGATATTATTACTTTTCCATCGGTATTTAATCTATCAGAAAATTCTTTTAGCATTAACGATTGTGAACATTCGTTAAAATGCTCAAGAGTTTCAAAACATGTAATTACATCAAATTTTTTATTTTCAAATTCCGTTAACGTCCTAAACACTTGTATGTTTTCGGGCGGTGTAATTTCCATAATCGGTTCGAATGCAAACAAGTTTAGGTTGTCTCTTTTTAAATTAAGTTCTGTTAGAAATTTATTATCCCCTGCTCCATAATCTAAAATACTATTAAATTCTTTTTCTAAGACAAGTTTAATTGCGATAGAAAATCTTTTTCTGTGTGAAAATCTTGCAATCACATTTTTACTATTATAAGTATATTCGGAGTATACGTATTCTTTTCTCATATTTCTTATATCTACCAATAATTGGCATAAAAAGCAGAGCATGAAGATATGGGGAGCTTGCTTACTATACACGAGCTAAACCTGGTTACGGTTTTATATATAACGAAACAGTTGGTAACAACTGAAAGTCCTATTTGCTGTATACATTCAGCTTATGGCAAATTTAATAAAAAAGTCTGATTTTATTCTCTATATATGTGCAAAAAGAAATTTAAAGAAATGCTAATCAATTAGTTAATGTTTACTAAATGTTTACCAAAATACTATTACACCTTGTTCTACAGGCAACTATATACCCTGTTTTTAATGGCACTACAGCGAAGTATTGTAAAACACATTTCTGGAATCCTTGACCTAGTTATAGACTTTTCATACCTTGTAATGAACCAAAAGTTTTAAGTGTATAAAAATGGGAACTGTCTCTAAACACGTTTTTAATTATAGTTGAACTATTTATTATTGGTTTAGGCAAGGGTTACCTTTGTTGGTAGTAGTTATTAATCGGAAGGCCTTTCCACAATTACATTCGGTAATATAATCAGGTTTATAACAATTCATAAACTTTGCTGTAGCTTCAATGGATTTATCGTATTTACACCTCATACCCTTTTGAATACTATCTCATAGATAATGTTCAAATATGCTTTTATTCACAAAACAAAAACCTACATTAGTTAGCATAGTAGTCAACAGGAAAAGCCTAAATTACTACATTAATAAACTTATTTAAAATACTCTTTTTTAGTTTTGTTTAAAACCGTTTCAATTAAAATATAGGGACGGTTAGTTATTTAATACAAACATAGTTTGGAGACTATAGAAAAGATGTATTAAATGATCGGCAACGCATTAAAGCATTTATAAAATCTAAACTTTAAATGACTGTGATATCACGTTACAATGATCACTTACATTTACCCTAATTTGTTTCAATTAATCCTCCCTAATTGAAAGTATAGCAGACCAACCACCTCCATTAGACATATCTGCCGTCACTTTAGAATTCTGATTTGCATCTAGCGTTTCTACAGCATAATCTTCTGCAAAACGGTTTGCGTTTACACCATCTTTAAATACTTCCATCTTATAACCGCCAACCTTAAGAAAAGAAAGGTTTACCTCTAATTATCTTGACTGTAAGCTTCCCTAATTAGAACTGCTTATTTATCTAAAATTCCTATAATGTCATTGTTTTTAGTTCTTTTGAGGCTAGCTCAGAAAAATTAAGTTTTGCATATTTTATTGGTGACAATTTATCCAATCCGTACTGAGGTCTGAGATTGTTATAGTCATCCATACAAATTTGTGTTTGCTCCCTCACCTGATTTATATCCTCAAA
This sequence comes from Formosa bonchosmolovskayae, assembly GCF_051016085.1. Lineage (GTDB taxonomy): Bacteria > Bacteroidota > Bacteroidia > Flavobacteriales > Flavobacteriaceae > Formosa. The sequence goes on along the minus strand of NZ_CP174605.1, from coordinate 1,835,167 downwards.
GATGTATTTATTAAGCACACCTCTTCTGTAAGAGTCATTAAACCCTTCCACAAAAGCTTCTTGAGTTGGTTTTCCTGGTTGAATATATTTGAACTCTATATTGTGACTCCAATCATTGGTTATATGGGCTATGAATTCAGGACCATTATCCATTCTAATTTTCTTTGGTTTTCATTTCTTATTAATAAGATGATTTAGTACCCAAACGATGCGATTACTTGTTAAAGAAAAATAAACCTTAATATGTAGAGCTTCTCTATTATAATCATCGATGATATTAAAAGCTCTAAAGCGCCTTTAATTCTCTAAAACATCGGTTACGAAATCCATACTCCAAGTATGATTGAGTTCGCCTGGAATCTCTAATGGTTCTTTCACTCTTGCAGGTAAACGTTTCTTGACTTTTCTTCTTAACGGTAATAAGAGAAGAAAAAAATTACGATTTCCATTTTGCTCACTATAAAACGAACTTAAAATTTTCACGCACTAAGTAAAAAAATAGTCGGGAATTAAATTACATTTCAAAACACAGGCACTGATTTATAGTTATTTAACAGGATTGGATAGTTTATTAGCAAGAATGCTAATAATAAAAATTTGAAAACCATGAAAAAGCATTATTGGCAAAAGAACAATTCCCAAAGTTGTGGCATTCTGAAAAAGAATTTTAGAGAAAATGGTTCCGTGAACTAATGACTTTTTAGTACCACAAAACTGTGCAGTTATTTTATCTTCAAGATTGAATCCGAGTTTATCGCTTATGATCCCTGTTATGAAATAAGCGAGATAAAATAATATGATGACAGACATGCTAATAACTACAAGATTAGATACCTCTAATGCATTAAATACTTTTTCATCAAAAGAGGTTGCAAAACTTTTGTAGATGATTAATAGAATTACCGATTTATCAAATGTAGAAAGGTAATTGTTGTATCTAGTCGCTAATTTCCCTAAGTAACGATGTAAAAGGAGTCCTAAGATTACGGGTAGTAAAACTTCGGTTATTAATTTAATATAAATTTCGCGTAAGTCAAAATTAGAATTGGAACTGTTTAGAAAAATTCCCATCCACAAAGGCGTAATCGCAATTCCGATTAGACCAGAAATGCTGGCGTTAAAAATAGCCGCAGGAATATTTCCTTTAGCAATCGAAACCATTACCACAGAAGAGGACACGGTAGAAGGCAACGATGCTAAAAAGAAAAAGGCCAACCAAATGTTTTTGTTGTGCTCTGAATGAACAAGTGGTAAAAATAAAAGAACAATCAGCGGAAATAATATAAAAGTAGAAGCTTGCACCAAAAGGTGCAGCTTCCAATTTTTTAATCCAGTTTTAATTTTTTCGGGACTCAGTTTTAGTCCGTAAAAAAAGAATATTAATGAGATTCCTAAACTTGCAATTAAATCTAAGTTAAGCGGACTCGATTTGCTTCCTAATTGTGGAAATAAGTACGCCAAGAATACTGTTGTTGCTATCGCAAGTATGAATTTGTCAATTTTAAAATTCATCTGTTTTTTCTGATTTTTTGTACGCTAAATAATATACTTGAGGTAGCACCGTCAAAGATAGTAACATACAAACAATTAATCCTCCTACAATCATAATTGCTAATGGTTTTTGTATTTCAGAGCCCATTCCTGATGAAAGTGCCGCGGGTAATAACCCCATAGATCCCATCAATGCAATCATTAAAATAGGTCTGATTCTCGCAAATACAGCATTCGAAATAGCTTGTTTTAAAGGCGTTTTATTATTTAAATTCTCTCGGATATTACCGATAAGGACAATTCCATCGATGGTGGCGACTCCAAATAAAATGATAAATCCAATTCCTGCGGATATTCCAAATGTTGTACCTGTAATCCAAAGGGATAGAAACCCACCGATAAACGCAAACGGAATCACAATAAAGGAAACTAAGGTGTCTTTCATGTTTCCATTAAAATTCATCCATAGTAAGAACATAATGAGTAATAATGAAATTGGAACAATCAAAATTAACTGTTTTGTCGCTCTTTCTTTCGATTCAAATTCACCGGCCCATTCCATTTTGTTAGCTTTAGGCAAATGCACATTTTTAGCCACTTTTGCTTTCGCTTCGGCAATCGTGCTTCCTAAATCTCGACCTTCAATACTAAAACCAACAGCGATATAACGACTACTTCCTTCTCTATAAATAAAAGTTGGCCCCGTTAAAAAACTAATTTCTGCAATTTCACGCAACGGAATTTTATTGCCGTTCATAGTTGGAATTAGAATTTCCTTAATTTTATTTTCGTCGTTTCGGTATTCTTTTTGGAAACGCAAACGGACATCAAACATACGCTCATTTTCATAAAAAGTTGTCGCGGCGCGTCCCCCAATGGCCATTTCTACCACTGCTTGCGCATCGGCCATAGCCACACCGTATTTTCCCATCTTTTTTTCGTCGAGTTTGATACGGAGTTCGGGTAAACCGATATTTCGGTACACATTTAAATCTTCAATTCCTTCGACATCCTTGATGCTGTTGGCCACTTGATCGGCATATTTTTCTAATTCGAATAAATCTTCACCGAATATTTTTATGACAAGTGAACTTTTTACACCTGCGACATATTCTTCCACATTATCTTGAATCGGTTGACTGAATCCGAAAACGATTCCGGGGTAATGCTGTAACACTAGGCGCATTTCTTCAATCAACGTTTCCTTATCAATTTTTCGATCCCAATCGGAATTCGGGAATAATTGTATGTGGAATTCGATATTGAAAAATCCTGTTGGATCCGTTCCATCATTTGGTCTTCCTACTTGATTTAAGACAAATCTTACTTCTTTAAATTCTCGTAGATCCGCCTTCATCTCATTGGCCAATCGTTTGGATTCTTCAATATTGACACTATTAGGAAGCGTCGCTCGGATATAAATGGCACCTTCATTAAGTTTAGGTAAAAACTCTGAACCGTGATTCATAAAACCAAAAATAGAAATGATAAATAATCCAATAAAACCATAGAGGGTTGCTTTTCTATGTTTAGATGAAAACAAGAACATTTTAAACAAACCATTTCTGAAATTTCGAGTAATCCAATTTTCTTTTTCTACAATGTTTTTGGTCAAAAGTACTTTACACATTGCAGGAACGTAAGTTAAACTCAAAATTAGAGAACCAAACAAAGCAAATCCTAAAGTGTAAGCCAATGGAGAAAACATTTTTCCTTCTACTTTTTGAAAAGAGAATATCGGAAGTAAAGCAATAATTAAAATGAACAGTGCAAAGAAAATATACGAAGCCACTTTGCTAATGCTCTTTTTGATAATACCTCCTTTGGCAATTTTATTGAAACGCTCCATTCCCAGTTGATGGGCTTTTTTCTCCAATCCTACAAAAACGACTTCTGCGACGACTAAAGAACCTTCCAAAAGCAAACCAAAATCTAAAGATCCCATAGAAATCAGGTTAGCAGGCATGCCCATAATGCGCAACATAACTATTGCGAACAAAAAGGCAAGCGGTATTACAGAAGCCACAATAAAGGTCAGTCTCCAGTTGTACAAAAAGATAAAAACGATTAACGAAACCAAAACAATTCCTTCCACAAGATTTTTAGTTACCGTGCTAACTGTTGTATCGACCAACTCCGTGCGATCAATAAAAGGTTCGATTTTTACATCTTTAGGCAAAATTCGATCATTCAAATCGGCAATTTTATCTTTCAGCCGTGAAATAACGTCACTTGGTGTTTCACCACGCAACATTACTACAATTCCTTCAACCAAATCATTATCGTCCTGAAGTCCAACTACACCAAGTCGCGGTTTGGCCGAAATTTGCACTTCGGCAACGTGTTTTACTAAAATAGGCGTAGTGCCTCGAACTTCAATAAGAATATTTTCAATGTCTTCAACACTTTCCAACAAACCCACCCCGCGGACAACGTATGCTTGACTGCCACGTTCAATGACATCTCCACCGACATTGATGTTGCTTTTGGATACCGCTTCGTAGACTTCCAAAGGCGACAAACCGTAATTGGCTAATTCGGTAGGATTGATTTTTATTTCGTAAATTTTCTCTTCACCACCAAAACTTACCACATCGGCAACTCCTGGAACGGCAACTAATTCGCGTTCGATAACCCAATCGTGAAGTGCTGTCAATTCTTTAATTGGTCGGTCACTTTTAAGTACATAACGGAAAATTTCTCCCGTTGCACCATACGGCGGATCAATACTTGCATCAGCCCCATCAGGTAAATCAACGCCTGTTAATCGATTGGAAGCATATTGCTGTGCATAAAAATCATCGATTTCATCTTCAAAAATTACCGTCACAACCGATAATCCAAAAAGGGAAATAGAACGAACTTCTGCTTTTTTCGGAATGGTATTCATCACTTTCATCATCGGAAGTGTGACAAATTTCTCAACTTCTTCAGCACTTCTTCCTGGCCATTGCGTAATAATTCTCGCACGCGTATTGGTTACGTCTGGAAAAGCTTCGATAGGCGTATGGATGTAACTCACTACACCTGCAATAAATAATAATGCCGTTAGAAAGAAAACAATTAAGGTGTTTTTTAAGGAAAACGAGACTATCCCTTGAACAAATTTTTGCATGTCAATTAGTTTTGAAAGTTTTTAATTTGTTCGTAAACAAGAATCTGATTTTCAGAAACGATTTTGTCATTTTCATTTAAACCATTGTCAATAAAAGTGGTTCCGTTGCTTGAGTTCAACGTTTTTACGTTACGGATTTCTTGATTACAATCATCTTTATAAACCACCACAAAATTTTCATTATTATCAAAAATTAAAGACGAAGTTGGTATTGAAAAGGCTTGCGTGTTTTTATTATTTAAAGCCATAACGTCTACTAACATTCCTGGTTTTAAGGCGATGTCTTTGTTTGAAATTACAATTCTAGCTTTCAAAACTTTTGCTTCAGAATCAAAAACGTGGGTGATAGCAGTTACTTTTCCTTTAAATATTTTATCAGGATACGAAAGCGTTTTGATATCCATTTCCATTCCGTTTTGAATGTTTTTCACATTCGTTGCATAAATGTTAACCATTACCCAAACATTACTTAAATCGGAAATCGTGAACAAAGGTTCGCCTTCCGTCGAAATCTGTGTTCCAGTGGCTATTTCTTTTGAAGTGACATAGCCAGAAGCAGGTGCTTTTATTTGAAAAACGCCTTTTTCTGAACTCGCGCTAAATAAATTTAAATTGCTTTCAACACGATCTTTATTGGCAATATGAATGTTCAAATCGCTTTGTGCTTCTAGTACTTCTCTTTGCGAAGCCACTTCGTCTTTGAACATCGATTGTTTGGCTTCATAATTTTTTCGAGCCACTAAAATTTGTGAATCTAAATTCTTTAATTCAGCTTTCAGTGCGCTCAATTCGGTACTTCTTAATTCGGCTAAAACTTGCCCTTTAGTGACTTTATCACCCAAAGAAAAATAGGTTTTTGAGATTACGCCACTTACCAAACTCACAAAATTTACGACTTTATCAGGATTGGCTTCTACAGCACCAGTAAGCGGAATTCCTTCAACAACCGCAGAAAGTGAAGGTTGTGTGAATTCTAATTTTTGAAGTGTTTCTTTGCCTAAACAATGTTGTACTTTGTCTGGTTTTTCTGCTATTTTTTCTTTCTTTTCGCAACTGAATAAGAAAAATGAAAAAAGTCCGATTGTTATTATGATATGTTGTGTTTTCATGTTTTATTTATTGAATTAAGTCTATTCCGACAGTATAATTGAGTTCTTCTGATTTATCGTGCACCTCTTTTTTTGCCTCTATAATGATTTTTTTATTTACCAGATAAGCATCCGTAAAATCAAGATATTCGAGAAGACTGATTTTTCTTTCCAAAAAATTTTTGGTGTAATTTGCCCATAAAGTATCCAGATCTTTTTCGTAATCCCGTTCAATATCATTGTGAAAAAGAATGGCCTGGTTTAGGTTTTGATTGGCCAAAACTATTTCATTTTCTAACGCCAAGTCTTTTTGTTGAAATTGTGTTTCGGCTATTTCCTGACCAATTTTGGCCGATGCGATATTGCCTTGGTTTCTGTTAAATACGGGCAAATCAAAACTCAACCCGAAACCAATAAAATCCCACATCGCATTTCCTCCTCTGTCATAAGCGACAGAAAAATTTACATCAGGTGTTTTTTGCGATTTTTCGTAAATAAGAAGTTTTTCAGAATATGTTTTTTCTAATTGTGCTAATTTGTAATCTGGACGATTTTCTTTGGCTTTTTCAATTAAATTTTCTGCCAAGAATTGGTTGGGAGTTACAATTTGGTTCCAATAATTGTCATCAAGAATTTCAAGATTGAGAGTTGGATCCAGGCGCATCAGCATTTTTAATTCCTTTTGAGATTCGTTTGTTGAAGCAATAACATCCGTTAATTCTTTAGAAATTTCTAGTTCTAATGCTTTGATTCGGATGTATTCTCCTTTCGGAAAATTACCCTGATCTACCTGATTTTTATAGGCTTTGGCCAGTTTTTGAACTGAGTTAAACTGATTTTGATACACACTTTTACTCAATTGTAAATATTGCAACTCGGTAAGTTTATTTCGGAATTCGATTTTCAAACTTCGCAGTAAATCTTCAAAATATTGCTTTGATTTTTCAACCGAAACTTGTTCAACAGCGATTAATTTTTTACGTTTTCGTGCTGTTTGTACCAGTTGTTCCAGTTCTAAACCCGCTTGCCTGTTTGTACCTAAAATATTTCCGAGTGGTGGAATTACTTCTTGACCACCCGTTTGTGCATCGGTCGCCCAAAAGTTAACTTGGTCCAATGTAAAGGTCGGATTTGGCCAAAGCTTGGCTTGTATTACCTTGGTTTCTGCTTGAGATATTTGCAGTTCTTCGGCAAGAAGTGATAAGTTTTCTTTTAGAAAAATAGCTTCACTTTCTGTTCGACTTAATTTTAATGTCTCTTGAGCATTGGCCAAACAGGAAATTAAGAGAATTGATAAGATTAATTTTCCGCGCGTTTTACTATTCATTATTAGGTCATTTTAAGTAGTGCTAAAGTCATCACAACAACCTTAAAAAGACCTTAAAGAGTATAAATTTTAGCTTAAGGGAAATCGAACTTCAAAGAGATTAACATTGTAAGAAGGTGTAAAATACCCGATTGTTCCTGAGTTTAGGGTAATTATTTTTTTGGTTAAAACTAATCCTAAACCAAAACCAATTTTTTTACGACTGTTTTCTCCTCTAAAAAAATGGTGAAATAAATATTTTTTTTCTTCTTTCGAAATTGTGGGACCAATATTAGAAAAGGATATTTTTAGTTCAGTTACCGAAGAGCAGTCTATTTTTATATGTGCTTTACCATTTTCACTGTATGAAATGCAATTGACCATTAAATTTAGCAAAGCTTGCTCTACAAGCATTTTATTGACATTTAATACTAAACATTGTTCTTCGATAGTATCAGGAAAGTAATTAACCTCAAAATGAAAATGGGGATAAATAAGACTCAGTTCGGCGATGTTGTCAAAAATCACCTCATCAATTCGGGTATTTTGTTTTTTGATTTTTAGTCCGGATTCTACTTTTGAAATTTCAAGCAATACATTTATAATAGTTCCTAAAGATTTGGCTTTGTTAATTTGGTTCTCAATTTCAGGTTGAATTTCTTCAATGGTTTCCAATTTTTTGATGCGTTCTAATTCAGAAACCAAAACCGCGATAGGCGTTTTTAATTGATGTGAAATATGATTGATGGTATGTTTTTGAAATGCAAAAGTTTCATTTGTGCGTTTGATTAATTCATTAAAGCGATTGGTTAAAAGATCTAATTCAAAAGAAGAGCTTTCAATTTCAAATTTGGTAATCGTATCATTTCCCAAATCAAATTGACGTAATCGCTCAGAAAATTCTCTTAAAGGTTTTGAAATTATATTCGAAAGATATAAGGAAACTAAAATTATAATAATCGAAATAAAAATGAAGATTCCAATCAAAACACTTCTTAAAAAATAGATTTTAGAATAACCAAAAGCATCGTAAGCTTTGCTAACAGCGTAATATTGTTTTGATTTATATTTCATAGAAACACCAATCAAATCGTATTTTTCTTCGGTAGTTTCAATCCAATTTTTGGTAGGAGAGAGGTTTTGGAGAATTTCGGGATATTTTTTTATGGATAAATCATCGATACTGGAGAAAATGAGTTTTTTATCGGCATCGAACACCATCATTTTTTCATCAAAAAAATCGTGAATGGTCAATTCGTCCATTATATGAGCCAAATCTTCGCTCATTTGTTTGTATTTGGAAAGTTGTTTTACGGTATACGTAATTTTTTCTTTTTGCTGCTGCTGAAATTTCTCTTCTCGATATTCTGAAAAAAGAAAATACACAATCGTGAGTGAAATCGCCGAAAGGCAAATCACGGTTGTCGTAAAATAAAGGATTATTTTATTTCTAATTTTCATCGTACATCCAAAAAGTAGCCGTAACCCACTTTTGTTTTTATGGTATTTTTGTTAAACGGTTTGTCTAATTTATTTCTTAAAAAGTTGATATACACTTCAATGGTATTGGTATTGGCATCGAATGAATTTCCCCAGATTTCTTTGATTAATTCTGCTTTTGAGACAATTTCGCCGTTTTTTTCCATCAATCGAAATAGAATTTGATATTCTCTCGGCGTAAGCAAAATTTCCTGACCGTTACGAGTGACTTTTTTCATCGCATCGTTTAAAGTAATGTCTTCGGCTACAAGCATTGAATTGTTTTCAGATGAAGAAGTATTGGTTTTATTTCTTTTCAAGAGCGAATTTATCCTTAAAAGTAATTCCCTCATATAAAAAGGTTTCGTCAAATAATCATCGGCACCACAATCAAAACCTTGGACTTTATCCTCCAATTCTCCAAAGGCAGTCAACATGATAACAGGTGTAATGGTATTGTATTGTCTAAAATCACTACACAAATCAAACCCATTTTTTCCTGGAAGATTGACATCCATCACAATGCAATCAAAAGTAGTTTTCTTAAGCATTCGTTCAGCCAGAAAACCATCGTAAACCACTTCAGTAGTTAGGTTTTCTGCTTTTAAAGCTTGTGAAATATTTTGACTTAACGTCTGATCGTCTTCAATAATTAAGATATTCATAGTTGCAAAGTTATTACTTGTATTATAAAGAACTTTATTTTGTTTAATAAATCGCTATTATTTTTATTGGATGTTTTCTTGAGTCTGGTTTTGTGATGGTTAATCTATGATTCATTATTTTCCTAGAAATATTACAATTGCTGGTTCTTCAAATCGTTAAGTAACTTTTATCCGCTCAACTTCAAGCTTATGAAAATAGACATTAAAGGTCACTCTTTTTTAAAACACATCATTTTTCCGGCAGTTTATTTCAAATTAAAAGTTATATCTGGAATTACTACATTAGAGTTTAAGCAAAAAGTAGTAGAATTAAGTTATGCCAAAGACAATGTAAAGCAAGTCTGTGAAGACTTGGACATATTTCCATCTGTGCTTTATCGTTGGCCTAAAGAGTTAAAAGATTACGGTAAAAACAGTTTTCCTGGTCGGGGTAAGCCTAAAATGACTGATGAAGAGAAAGAGATAGATCGTTTAAAAAAAGTTTTAAAAGAATCAGAATTAGAGCGTGATATCTTAAAAAAGGCGATTGGCATCTTCTCCGTGAGTGACAAGAAAAATACAGGTTTATAAAACAACACCTATTAAAATTTCCTATTGAGGCGAGGTACAAAGTATTAAAGGTAAGCAAAAGCGGTTATTATCACTGGTTACGATCAGGATCAAGTAAGTTGTGGATAGAAAACCAAAAGATAAGCTCGCTTGTTAGAAGCATATTTGAGAAGAGTTTTCAAAGCTATGGTTCTCCAAGGAAAAAATCAGAATTGGAAGCATTAGGCTATAAGGTGTCTAAACCCAGAGTAGCCCGTATCATGAGAGCTAATTATTTGTTTGCTAAACGAAAACGTAAATTTAAAACAACCACAGATAGCAACCATAATTATCCAATAGCTCTAATTTACTTAACCAATGCTTTGATGTTAATCGAGAAAACCAAGTTTGGGTAAGTGACATCACTTATATTCAAACCAAACAAGGTTGGCTGTATCTTACGGTTATTATCGATTTACTTAATAGAAAAGTAGTTGGGTGGTCTTTAAGCAAAGATCTTACTACAGATAACACTATTGTAAGTGCATGGAACATGGCTATAAAAAATACCACCTTGCATGAGCCTATAATGTTTCATTCTGATAGAGGTGTACAATATGCAAGCCAAAGGTTTACCTCTATTATTAAAAGCTATGAAGGGTTAGTCATGCAATCTATGAGTCGCAAAGAAAACTGTTGGGATAACGCTGTGGCAGAATCCTTTTTTGAATCATTAAAAATAGAATGGGTATATCACCACAACTATAAACTGTCTGAAGCCGAGTTATCTATCTTCCAATGGATAGAAATATAATAATAATAATAATAATAGACGAAGACATTCCATTTTAGGAAACAGAAGAGAATTTGAAGTAGATATGTATAATCATGAACTAGCAGCATAGTCATTCAATTAATTGCCCAGTTTTTTGTTGCAAGTCCATTATTCTTATTACCATTCTCGAAGAGGATGTACTTATCGTATTAGTGCAATATCAGCGAATAACATATTTTCAGAATACTTGAATCATTATGTTACACGAATTGAATTTGAAAAGCTTTACACTCAAATTATGGCAGAATGTTTTAGAATAAACACAACAGAGAACTACGAGCAAAAACAAAGAATAATTTCAGAACTTAAAGAATATGAAAAGAGGCTTTCTTACCTAAGAGATCTTTTGGCTTTCCATCAATTGGCAATTAAAGGTGATACTGAAATGAAAGAGGACTATGATGGTAAGATTAATAGACTTGAATTAAAATTGTCAACATTAAATGATGATAAGATTGACTTGCGTGACTTACTTAAAACAGGAATTAAAAACCTTCTTAAGTTAGACAGATGCTTGAATAATGAAGATTTGATGAAGTCTAGGGTATTAATTTGTTCAATTTTTATTGAAAATTGAACAATTCAAGAAAATGAATTTCGAACCACTAGGATAAATGAGGTTGTGAAGATTATCTGTAAGATTAACAACGAGTTAGCCCAAAATAAAAAAGGGACTAAGAAGGATATTTCTTCTTTGTCCCATGTAGTGACCGCGAAGGGATTCGAACCCCCAACCCTCAGAGCCGAAATCTGATATTCTATCCAGTTGAACTACGCAGCCATTGATCCTACCTTAGCAGGACACTTAATATATTGTACTTAGATTAAACTAAGTGCTTTTTTACTAAAGTCGAGATGGTTTTACCGTCCGCTTTTCCCGCTAATTGCTGGTTAACAACGCCCATAACTTTCCCCATGTCTTTCATACCTTCCGCACCTACTTGCGCGATAGCATCTACAACCACTTTTTCAATTGCAGCTTCATCTAATTGCTCAGGTAAAAACTGACTAATAACTTCGGCTTGTGCCAATTCTGGTTCTGCTAAATCTAAACGGCCTTGTTCTGTAAAAATCGAAGCACTATCCTTACGTTGCTTTACCAATTTAGACAAGATTTTAATCTCTTGCTCTTCGGTAATTTCTTCTTTAGATCCTGTTTCTGTTTGTGCTAATAACAACTCAGACTTTACTGCTCTTAAAGCCGCTAAAGCTGTTTGGTCTTTTGCTTTCATGGCAACTTTCATTGCGGTCATGATATCTTGTTGTAAACCCATAATATTTATTTCCTGCGAAGATAAAAAGAAAAACCCAAAAACATCCTAGAGTTTTTGGGTTTTACTAGCTTAAATTAAACTAAAATTTGCTATTAATTTAATCTACATTATCATGTAAAAACGAATTATTGCTTCGTAATTGAATATCGTTATTATCGTCTACACTTAAACTCGTTCCAGACATATTATTTTCTGACGAATGTTGTGTTTCATACAAGTTTACACCTTGACGTTTGTACGCTGGAATTTTTTCTATTTCATCAATTTTAGATGTATTGAATTTATAGTTAAAATCTTTCATTTTTCTACGACGCTCTTCCGCTCTTTCTTTAAGCATTTCTGAAATAGGCGTATTCATTGGGTCTATAGGCTGATCTGGTGTTTGTGGCGCCACTTTTGTAGGTGCAACATACTCATCTTTTTTAATGAAACTCACCTCATGATCAAAATTACTTAAAGCGTCATCATGTACAGGTTTTTTCTCTTGCTTAGCAACAACTTTTATTTCTTGTTCTGGCTCTTGCTCTTCATAATCATCAAGTACATATCTAACTTCACCTTTTTTACCAGATTCTGTTACATTAATTAACTCTACATATTCATTAACAGGAGTATTCTTAACATCGTCGGTGTCTTCTAAAGCATGCTTAATTACTTCTTTCGGAGCATCCTCAACAGTACGTTCTTGTTGTAATGGCATATCGAATGTTAAAGTAATTTGCTTCTCTTCATCTTCTGGAGTTTCAGTAATTGTACTTCCTGCTTTTACTTCTGTAAAAACGAAATCATTTACATCTACATCGAAATCTGATAAATTATCGAAGGTCACTTCAATGTCTTTTATGGCATCTGTAGTTGGCACAATATCTATGGTATTAGTTGGTTTTGGACTCTCCTTTTTAATAGGAGCATCAAAATCTTCTAAATCATTAATATCTAAAGTATGCTTAATTACTTCTGGCGCCTTTTCAACTTTAGGAGTAACCTTTGGTACAGATACTGGCTCACTTTCTATGTTAGATACAGTGTCTTGTTTATCTAATTTTTGATCATCAGTTAAAGAGTGCACTACTTTTTTAGCTTCTGTATTAGAAATTTCGTCTTGCTGATCTAAATTAAAACCTGTAGCAATAATAGTCACCGCGATAGATTCATCTAACGATTCGTCTTCACCAACCCCCATAATGATGTTAGCACCATGACCAGCTTCGCTTTGAATGTGATCGTTAATTTCTCCTATTTCGTCTATAGTAATTTCTTGAGCCCCAGAAACAATTAGCAACAACACATTTTTGGCACCTTGAATTTTATTATCATTTAGTAAAGGAGAATCTAAAGCTTTCATTATCGCGTCTTTCGCACGGTTTTGACCAGACGAAATTGAAGACCCCATTATAGCAGAACCACTATTACTTAATACCGTTTTGGCATCACGTAAATCGATGTTTTGTGTATAGTGATGTGTAATAACTTCTGCTATACCACGAGCAGCTGTGGCTAACACTTCGTCTGCTTTAGAGAACCCGGCTTTAAAACCTAGGTTTCCATAAACTTCTCGAAGTTTGTTATTATTAATTACGATTAAAGAATCGACTACATTACGTAATTTCTCAATTCCTTTTTGAGCTTGTTCATTACGCATTTTACCTTCAAATTGAAAAGGCATGGTAACAATACCAACGGTTAAGACATCTAAGTCTTTAGCCATTTTAGCAATAATTGGAGCAGCACCCGTACCTGTACCACCACCCATACCGGCCGTAATGAAAATCATTTTTGTATTGGTATCCAACATACGTTTTAAGTCGTCGTAACTCTCTACAGCAGATTGCTCACCTATTTCAGGATTTGCACCAGCTCCTAATCCTTCTGTTAGATCTAATCCTAACTGAATTTTATTTGGAACTCCACTGTTTTGAAGTGCTTGTGCATCTGTATTACAGATTACAAAATCTACACCTTTTATACCTTGTTGGAACATGTGGTTAATGGCATTACTACCACCACCACCAACACCAATAACTTTAATTACATTTGATTGGTTCTTAGGTAAATCAAATGAGATACTTGCGAATTCTTTGTTGCTGCTCATAAATTCTTTTTTACTGGTTTTTAATCTTTACTTTTATCTTTATACTTTGTGTATTGCAAAATCTGTAATAAGATTTTACATATCATTCTTTTTATTCTGCGTTGTCCAAAAAATCTTTGATCTTGTCTGTAAATCTGTCCAAAAAATTTCTGCGCTCCTTTACTTCTTCGGGCGGCGTTTCTTTTAACTCTTCCTTTTCTTCTAAAGTGGCCTGAGACACGGTTTCTGGACTCTTAACTTCCTCTTCTTCGATTTCTTCGACTCTAATCTCGCGTTGTTTACGTTCTTGATATTTTAATCCATCTAATACTAAACCAACACTTGTAGCATATAACGGACTCGTAATATCTTCATTACTATCTCCCGCTAAATGCTCGTTTGGATATCCAATTCTGGTATCCATTCCTGTAATGTATTCTACTAATTGCTTTAAGTGCTTTAATTGTGCTCCACCTCCGGTTAATACAATTCCGGCAATTAATTTCTTTTTCTGCTCTTCGTGACCGTAATTTTTTATCTCTAAAAAGACTTGCTCGACGATTTCCACCACACGCGCATGAATAATTTTCGATAAATTTTTCAGTGTAATTTCTTTTGGATCTCTTCCTCTTAACCCAGGAATAGATACAATTTCGTTGTCTTTATTTTCTCCTGGCCATGCAGAACCAAATTTAATCTTCAATAATTCGGCTTGTTTTTCAATAATAGAACAACCTTCTTTTATGTCTTCAGTAATCACATTTCCTCCGAAAGGAATAACTGCTGTATGACGAATAATCCCATCTTTAAAAACAGCTAAATCTGTGGTTCCTCCTCCTATATCGATAAGAGCAACACCTGCTTCTTTTTCTTCCTGACTTAAAACAGCATTTGCCGATGCCAATGGCTCAAGCGTTAAACGCTCTAGTTCTAAATCTGAACTTTTAATACAACGACCAATATTTCTAATTGATGATACTTGACCAACTACCACATGGAAATTAGCTTCTAATCTACCACCATGCATTCCGATAGGCTCTTTAATCTCAGGCTGACCATCGATTTTATATTCTTGCGGTAATACATGAATAATTTCTTCACCTGGAAGCATCACTAATTTATGAACCTGATTGATTAATTGATCGATATCAGTCTCATCAATAACAGTTTCCGAGTTTGGCCTTGTGATATAATCACTATGCTGTAAACTACGAATATGTTGTCCGGCAATACCCACGGTTACGCCTTCAATTTTAGTTCCTGCAGAAGCTTCGGCCTCTTGAACGGCTTGCTGAATAGACTGAATGGTCTGGGTAATATTACTTACCACACCACGGTGCACACCCAAACTTTTGGAGCGTCCTATTCCTAAAATCTCTAATTTTCCGTAATCGTTTTTACGCCCAATCATGGCCACAATTTTTGTGGTCCCAATATCTAATCCAACTGCTATATTATGTTCCATAGTTTAGTTTTTGGTGCACACCACTTGATTGTCGAATTGCAAATTAATTTTATTATAATCATGAAGCGTATTCTCTTTTAAAGCCTTCTTGTAAAACACTTTTAGATTACTAACTTTTTTATCTAATTGATTTAAATCTCCCAAATACACAGAGAAATTTTGCTGTCTCAGTTTTAAAGAAATTTTCTGGTCTTCATTTTGATGAATTTCTACCACATGTTTCTTTAAGAATGTATCATTATAAACTTTCTGAGCAATTTTAAAAACATTACTCAAATTATTTTTTTCAATATGTCCCACAACAAATGGCACCCTAGCCGCATGATTTGTCGACAATGGCATAAAACCGCCTTTATCGTCTACATAATACGAGGTCTGATCTTGAACTCGCGCTATAGGCATTTTTTGCTCAACATCCGCTGTTAATAAGCCATTTACATCTAAATATACTTGAGCAGACTTAATTAATGGGTTCGAATTTAGGGCAAACTCTAGGCTATTCAAATCTAAAGTTTCTTTGGTCATTTCTGAAAGCCCTTTCTCATTTTGTATTAACAAGTTACTAACATTTTCCTCGGTGATATATAAATTATTATCACCTAAAAAATGAATCTGTGGCTCCGATATTTTTCGGTCACCATTTCGTTTTGATGCAAACGCAAACAGAAACATAACCAGAGCCGTTAAGACCCCAAGTTTTACATAACCCCAATGTATTTTAATTGTCATATAATGCGGTTTTAATATGTTTAACTTCTGCTCCTATATCGCCAGCTCCCAATGTAATAATTACATCTGCGTCGCTCGCCTTTATTTTTGAAATAAGATCTGATTTTGACACCAATTCTTTCTTTTCATTTTTTATCTTATCTAACAACCATTGCGATGTAACACCTTCAATTGGTAACTCACGAGCCGGATAAATATCCAATAATAACAACTCGTCAAATTGTGCGAGTTGCTTTGCGAAATCGTCTATAAAATCTCGTGTTCTACTAAATAAATGTGGCTGAAATACCGCCAAGACCGTTTTACCCGGATACATTTCGCGAACCGCCTGATGTGCTGCTTTAATTTCCTCTGGATGATGTGCATAATCGTCTATAAACACCAAATCGTCCGTTTTAATCTGGTACGTAAAACGCCTTTTTACCCCTGCATACGACTCTAAAGCCTTAACCAGTTCTTGCGGATTACATCCATACTCTAAAGCCATTGCCAAAGCGATTAAAGCATTCGACAAATTGTGTCTGCCCGGCAAATTAAACTTAATATTATTAATTACAGCCGTAGGCGTCTTAACATCAAATATATAACTCCCGTTATCTATTTTAATATGCAGTGCCGTATAATCCGAATCGTCCTCTATACCGTAGGTTAGCCCTTCAATTGGCAAGCCATTCTTCACAAATAACGTACCACCATCCTTGATTCTTTTAGAAAATTCTAAAAAAGATTCTTGTAGGACTTCAGCTTTACCATATATATCCAAATGATCTGCATCCATAGATGTAATACATGCAATATCTGGTGACAGCGTTAAAAATGAACGATCAAATTCGTCTGCTTCTACTACCGAAACCTCGGTTCCTTTAGAAATATAATTAGAATTGTAATTTTCACTTATTCCACCTAAAAATCCAGTTAAAGGCACATTACATTTGTATAACAAATGAGCTAATATACTTGAGGTTGTTGTTTTTCCATGCGTACCCGCCACCGCTAAACAAAATGTGTTTTTAGTTATTAAACCTAAAACTTCAGAACGCTTTAATAAGCTAAAACCCCGGTTGTTTTTAAAATGCACCAACTCCATATTGTCTTTAGGAATGGCTGGCGTGTATACCACTAACGTGGTGTCGTAATTTAAAAACGCATTTGGAATATTTGCAATAGAATCATTAAAATGAACCTCTATACCTAACGTTTCTAAAGCACGCGTTACATCGCTAGGTGTTTTATCGTACCCAGCAACACGCTTGTTATTCGCTTTAAAGTAACGCGCCAAAGCACTCATACCTATACCGCCAATACCAATAAAATAAACGTTATCTATAGTATTTAAATTCATTTAGTTTTTTAATAATTTTTCTACTTCGTCTGCAATATCCTTGGTTGCATTTACCAATGCTAACTTCTTTATATTTTCGCCTAAGGCGTGTTGTTTTTCTTTCGATTCTATTAATTGAGAAAATTTATTTTCAAAATCAACATCTAAATCTTGTTCCTGAATTAATATCGCCGCATCCTCCTTTACCACTGCCATCGCATTTTTAGTCTGATGGTCTTCTGCAACGTTTGGAGACGGAATAAAAATAACCGGCTTTCCAACTATACATAATTCTGAAACCGAACTTGCTCCTGCTCTAGAGATTATTACATCTGCAGCCGCATAAGCAAAATCCATATTGTTCAAATATGCGTGAACTTGAACATTTTTAGTATGACTATTGATTTTATATTTATCGTAATACAATTTACCACACTGCCAAATAATCTGAACATTGCGGGTTTGCAAATAGTCAATCTCCTTTTCTATTAACTCATTAATACGTCTAGACCCCAAACTTCCACCTAAAATTAACAAGGTCTTTTTCTCAGGTACTAATCCAAAAAACGCTTTAGCCTCTTCGGTTTTAGACTGTATATCTAATAAGCCTTGACGTACAGGATTACCTGTTTTTATAATTTTATGTTCTGGAAAAAAGCGCTCTAACCCATCATAGGCCACACAAATTTTCTGAACTTTTTTAGACAATAACTTATTCGTGATTCCTGGAAAAGAATTCTGCTCTTGTATTAAACTCGGAATCCCTTGTCCTGAAGCCATCTGCAATAATGGTCCGCTAGCAAAACCACCGGTACCAATTACCACATCGGGCTTAAATTTTTTTATAATTTTTCGTGCTCCAAACAGGCTACTAATTAACTTAAAAGGAAACATTAAGTTTTTCAAAGTTAGCTCTCGCTGAATACCAGAAATCCATAATCCTTTTATATCGTAACCAGCCTGTGGCACTTTCTCCATTTCCATTCTATCTTTCGCTCCCACAAAAAGAAACTGAGCATCAGGAAAACGTTGTTTTAATTCGTTTGCAATTGCTATGGCCGGATAAATATGTCCGCCGGTTCCTCCACCTGATAATATGATATGATATTTTTTACTCATTATATTGCTTCGGATAAAATTTCTAACGGATTTTCTTCATCTATTTCTACTTCCTCTTTTTCTGGAATGCTACTATCTGCACTTACACTTAAAATAATTCCCACAGCCAAACACGTCATCCAAATCGATGTTCCCCCACTACTAATTAACGGAAGTGTTTGTCCAGTTACTGGAAACAACTCTACGGCAACAGCCATATTTAATAATGCTTGAATTACAATTGGCAAGCCAACCCCAAGCACTACAAGTGTCCCAAAAATTGTTTTAGCTTTATGCGACACAACGAGTATTCTAAACAATAACCAAAGATAAACACTCATTAAAATAACAGCTCCAATCAGGCCATATTCCTCTACCACTATAGCATAAATAAAATCTGACGATGATTGCGGTAAAAAGTTCTTCTGAACACTTTTACCAGGACCAACACCTTTTATTCCACCTGAGGCAATAGCAATCTTAGCTTTTTCAATCTGATAATCTTCTTCTGTATCCTCTCCATTAGAAAAGTTTTCTATACGACTCATCCAAGTATCTACTCGGTTAGGCATCGCATCCGGAAACGCTTTCGCAGCCAATACAAACATAGACAATGTTAACACCCCCATCCCAATGATTAAAGCCAAGTACTTTATAGGATAACCACCTAAAAACACCAAGATAATTACCGTTAAAAAGATTAAGGCTGCCGTAGAAAAATTCGCAGGCAAAATTAAAATTAACACTAGAAAAACGGGCATCCAAAGTGGCAAAATAGACTCTTTAAACGTAATTATTTTATCTGCCATTTTCGCCATATACCGCGCCACATAAACCATAAGCACTAAAGAAGCTAATGTAGAGGTCTGAAAAGACACACCTACAAAAGGAATCTGAATCCATCTACTCGCATTTGCACCTTCTATAGTATTCCCTTGGAGCATGGTAAAACCTAACAACACCAATGCCACCATGATACCAACCATAGAAAGTCCTCTTAAATAACGATATGGCATAAGATGCACAAAATACATAAGTACAAATCCAACACCTAAATGCATAAAATGTTTTAAGAAAACAGTAAAAGTACTACCGCTACCTCGCATATACGCCAAGTTGCTTGCCGCACTATATACCGGTAAAAATGAGAATAAAGCCAACAATGCAGCTATAGCCCAAATGGAACGATCTCCTTTTAATTTTCTTAAAAACTCTTGCATTATAAATTTCTTACTGCGTCTTTAAATTGTCTTCCTCTATCTTCGTAACTTTCAAATAAATCAAAACTCGCACATGCTGGAGACAATAACACATTATCGCCTGCTTCCGCTAGTTTATAAGCGATTTTAACGGCTTCATTCATAAACTGTGTTTCCACAATTACGTCGACCATATTGCTGAAATTTTCCAACAGTTTTTCATTATTTACTCCTAAGCAAATAATCGCTTTTACCTTTGTATTTACAAAAGGATATAGTTCCTGATAACTATTTCCCTTATCTACTCCACCAACAATCCAAACGGTTGGCGCAGACATACTTTCTAAAGCATAATACGTGGCATTTACGTTAGTCGCTTTAGAATCGTTTATATACTGAACTTTATTGATTTTCAATACTTGCTCCAAGCGGTGTTCTACACCTTGAAAATTTTCTAAACTCTCACGAATAGTCTGCTTTCTTATTTTTAATAAGTGCGCCACCGTAGATGCAGCCATCGCGTTTTTTATATTATGTTTACCTTCTAATGCTAGGTCTTTTGTAGGCATAATTATCTGGTTATTATCTATTGTTATTTTAATATTCTCTTTATCTAAACAGGCGCCATTCTCTATGTTTTTTACAAGCGAAAAAGGCAATAATTTTGATTGAACTGGATGTTTTTCCAACCAATCGACTAATACATCATCGTCTGCATCGTAAATCAAATAATCGTGTTTTGTTTGATTCTTTGCTATTCTAAATTTTGAAGCGATGTATTCTTCAAAATTGTAATTATACCGATCTAAATGATCTGGTGTTATATTTGTAATTACAGCGATATGCGGATTAAAATTAACCACGCCATCTAACTGAAAACTACTAATTTCAAGCACGTAGTTTTTATAATCGTCTTCTAAAATCTGTTTTGCAAAACTGTCTCCAATATTCCCTGCTAAGCCCACATTTAATTCTTGCTTAAGAATGTGATGTGCTAAACTTGCTGTTGTTGTTTTACCGTTACTTCCCGTAATTCCAACAATAGTGGCAGATGTAAACTGAGCCGCAAATTCAATTTCAGAAATTACCGGAACGCCTTTTTCAACCAACTGTTTTACCAAGGGTGCTTTATCCGGAATTCCTGGACTTTTCATCACTACATCGGCATTCAGAATGAACGACTCCGTATGTTGCGATTCTTCCCAATCAATCTCATTTTGTATTAGAACGTCTTTGTATTTGTCTTTAATTTTTCCTTTATCAGAAACAAACACCTCAAATCCTTTTGATATTCCTAAAAGCGCTGTACCTACACCACTTTCTCCACCTCCTAAGATTACCAACCGCTTCATCTTATCTTATTTTTAAGGTTACGATGGTAACAATAGCTAGTAATATTCCTATAATCCAAAATCGGGTTACAATTTTACTTTCGTGATATCCCGATTTCTGATAGTGATGATGTAAAGGCGACATCTTAAAAATGCGTCGACCCTCGCCATATTTTTTTCGTGTATACTTAAAGTAACTAACTTGTAAAACCACAGATAAATTCTCGGCTAGGAAAATCCCGCACAACACTGGAATTAACCATTCCTTTCTTACAGCAATAGCAATAACAGCAATAATTCCACCTATAGTTAAACTTCCCGTATCTCCCATAAACACTTGCGCCGGAAACGTATTATACCATAAAAACCCAACCAAAGCCCCTACAAAGGCCGCTATATAAATGGTAATTTCTTCTACCCGTGGGATATACATAATATTGAGATAATCTGAGAAAATAATATTCCCTGAAACCCAAGCAAATATCCCTAAGGTAAATACAATTATGGCCGACGTTCCCGCTGCTAAGCCATCGATACCATCGGTTAAATTAGCACCGTTTGAAACAGCTGTAATTATAAATATTACGATTGGAATAAATATTAACCATGCATACTTACCTAAACTAGGATCAATCCAAGTAATTAAATCGGCATAATCAAATTCGTTTCCTTTTACAAAAGGTATTGTTGTTTTAGTAGACTGCTCTTCTGCCGCAAAGAACTTACCAGGCAAAGCATTTGGATTCTCTGCTAATATTTCTTGCTGTTGCACTACAGGTAATTTTTCCTTTATGGTAACATTCGGATTAAAATACAGCGTGATCCCTACAATTAGTCCCAAACCAACCTGACCAAGCACTTTAAACTTTCCTTTTAAACCTTCTTTATCGTTTTTAAACTTCTTGATATAATCGTCTAAAAACCCAATTGCTCCCATCCATAAGGTGGTTACGATTAATAATAAAATATAGACGTTATCCAATTCTGCAAATAAGATAACAGGTATTAAGGTCGCTAGAATTATTATAATACCACCCATAGTTGGCGTTCCTGCCTTTTCAGACTGACCTTTTAATCCTAAGTCACGAATTGTTTCCCCTACTTGCTGACGCTGTAAAAAGTTAATAATTCGCTTCCCGAAAACTGTTGAAATAAGTAAAGACATCAGAATTGCCATAGCCGCACGAAAGGTTATAAACCCAAATAGCGAAGCGCCTGGAATTTGATAATGATCTTCTAAATAGTTGAAAAAATAGTATAACATCTTATTTCTCTAGCTGTTTTAAATAGTCTTTTACAATTTCGAAATCGTTAAAATCGAATCGTTCTCCTTTAATTTCTTGGTAAGTCTCATGACCTTTACCTGCAATTAATATAATATCGTTAGGCTTTGCCAACTGGCAAGCTGTTTTTATGGCTTGTCGTCTATCCGAAATAGACATTGTTTTTTTAAAATGAAGAGGCTCGACACCTTTTTCAATTTCTTCAATAATAACCTCGGCAACTTCGTTTCTTGGATTATCGCTTGTAAACACCACTTTAGTACTTAAAGCCGAAGCGATATGCCCCATTTTTGGGCGTTTTGTTTTATCACGATTGCCGCCACAACCCACAACCGTTATTAATTCTTCATTTTTAGTTCTGATACTATTTATGGTTTCCAAAACATTTTTTAAAGCATCTGGCGTATGTGCATAATCTACAATAGCTGTAATTTTCGAATCTGAAATCAGATACTGAAATCGTCCGCTAACACTTTCTAATCCGCTAATTAACCTTAAGGTTTCATCTTTTTCTAACCCTAATAATTCGGCAACACCATAAATTGCCAATAAATTAGACGCATTAAATTCACCTATTAATCGCGACCAAACTTCATTATCATTAATTTTAAGCAACAAGCCGGTGAACTGATTTTCTAAAATCTGAGCCCTATAATCGGCGTAATTTTTCAAACCATAAGTCTGCTTACTCGCTTTTGTATTCTGAAGCATAATTTCGCCATTCTTATCATCTACATTTACCAAAGCAAAAGCTGATTTAGGTAAATTATCGAAAAATGATTTTTTCACATCGCGATATTCTGAAAACGTGCTGTGATAATCTAAATGATCGTGTGATAGATTTGTAAATACACCTCCAACAAAATGCAAACCTTCGGTACGTTTTTGATGAATACCATGCGAACTTACTTCCATAAAACAATACTCGACACCTTCGGCATTCATCATACTTAAATATGAATTGATAGCTAAAGAATCGGGCGTTGTATGCGTGGCTTTATACTCTATATCGTCTACTAATATTTTTACTGTTGAAAGCAATCCAACCTTATATCCTGCCTTTTTAAATAACTGATATAAAAGCGTCGCGATGGTTGTTTTTCCATTTGTTCCTGTAACGCCAACCAGTTTTAAATTCTCTGAAGGATTATTATAAAAGTTAGAAGCCATTATTGCCAAAGCCACCTTAGTATCGGCAACCTGAATATAAGTCACTCCATTAACGCGTTGTTCAGGCATATGCTCGCACACCACTACTAAAGCACCATTATTTACTGCTGTTTCTATAAACCCATGACCATCTGCCACAGTTCCCGAAATAGCTACAAACAAATCGTTCGATTCTATTTTACGAGAATCGAATGCGATATTATGTATACGCACATTAGTTGGACCAACAACGGTATCTATTGCAACCTTATATAATATGTCTTTTAATAAACTCACGATATTTTTAAAACTACTTTTTGATTCTTTTTAATTTTTTCTCCTACAGGAATCGATTGTGATTTCACATTTCCCAAACCATCCATTTCTACTTCAAGTCCTAGATTTTCTAACAATGCAATTGCATCCATAACAGGCAACCCAACCACTTTAGGCATAAGCGTTTTGTATTTCTGAGCGGTTTCATAAAACGCTTCAAACTCTTTATCTACAGGCGCATCTGCCACTTGTAGCGAATTCACTTCGTCTATAATAGGAGTGTCTGTAAATATTTTTTGTGCAATACTTTTAAATACTGGTCCAGAAACATCGGCGCCATAAAACCCCTTTTTAGTACTTGGCTTATGAATAACCACAATACAAGAATACTTCGGGTTTACCGCTGGAAAATACCCAGCAAACGAAGACACATAACGCTTATTATCATTCCAGTCTGCCATCCAATATTCTGTTCTAGCCGTTCCTGTTTTGCCCGCCATTGAGAAATACGGATTATATAACGACTTCCCTGTTCCGTGTTTTACTACATTTTCAAGAATAGCCTGAATTTCTTTCACTGTTTCTTCCGAACAAATTTTTTCATTTATCACTTCTTTATGAAATGTTTCTATAGGTGTATCTAACTCTTTTACACTATAAATAAAGCGTGGCTTAACCATAACACCATTGTTCGCTATAGCATTATAAAACGTTAAGGTTTGCAGTGGTGTTACACTTAAATTATACCCATAAGCCATAGACGGTAACGCATTTCTACTCCACTTATCATGTCCTGGCGAAGGAATAACAGGAATACCTTCTCCTATAATTGGAATCCCTAAGGGCTTATCCAAATGCCAAGACCTTAATTTTTCAATAAATTTTTCTGGATTCTTAGAATACCCCTCATCAATAATTGTTGCTAAACCAATATTAGACGACACCTCTAAGGCACGCGCCACAGAAATTTTTCCGAAACCACCATGATGAGAATCAGAAATTGAACGTCCATAAAATCGTTTCGATCCATTTTCAGTATCTACTACAGTGGCCGTATCTACCACTTTATCTTCTAAAGCAGCCACTAACGCCATTGTTTTAAATGTGGAACCTGGCTCATGAGACTCTCCCACCGCATAATTCAGTTTCTCGTAATAGCCACCATTTTTAGTACGTCCTAAATTAGAAATAGCTTTAATTTCGCCTGTAGCAACCTCCATTACAACAACACAACCATGCTCTGCCTCATAATACTCTAACTGCTTCAATAATGCATGATGCGCAATATCTTGAATATTCACATTAATGGTTGTATACACATCGTAACCATCCTTAGGCTCTACTTGATTGTAATCTGCAATAGGTTTCCACTGCCCTTTTCCAATATTTTGCTTTAAGCGCTTTCCGTTAGTACCTCTTAAATATTTCACTCCAAAAGCTCCATCAATTCCCGGACGCGTCACATTTCCTTGATCGTCTGTACGATCGTATCCAATTGTACGTTCTGCGATTCCACCCATTGGATGTTCGCGCTTAGTCATTTGCTCGACAATTAATCCACCTTTAAAAGCACCAAGCTGTAAAAGCGGAAAATTGCGTAAACGGATGTAATCCGAATACCCAATATTACGAGCAATTAAATGATATCTATTTTTATTAGCACGCGCCTTCCGCAATGTTTTCTGATAATAACTAGAAGGTTTTCCGCCAAACACATGAAGTGAATCGCATAACGGCTTTAAATATTTTTCGAAAGTTTTAGAAGTTGGTGTTACCGCATCAAAACGAATATCGTACTTAGGTACAGAAGTAGCCAAAAGACTCCCTTCAGAATCGTACACGTTACCACGATTAGCTGGAATAGTTACCGATTTTATAGTTCGTTTTTCTGCTAGACTACGATATTTATCACCATCTACAAATTGAATAGTACATAATTTAAATACCACAGCTATGGCGAAGATGAACATACATCCTGCCACAATATATAATCGGTTTAATATGTTCTTTTCGTTTGTTGCCAAGCTTAAACTTTAATTTTTAATTGTAACTCTTATTTTTCTTGGTGGAATTTCGGAAGGCACCAAACCCTTCTCTGACATTTTCTTTACTATTG
The DNA here is from genome assembly GCF_051016085.1 of Formosa bonchosmolovskayae. Classification (GTDB taxonomy): domain Bacteria; phylum Bacteroidota; class Bacteroidia; order Flavobacteriales; family Flavobacteriaceae; genus Formosa. Next base: position 1,809,348 of record NZ_CP174605.1, on the reverse strand, counting down.
AGGACTCCATTTTAACCCGCATTAACCGAGAACGACCATCTACAAACGCCGATCGCAATTCTTTTACTTCGTCACTCAGCCTTGCTATATCATGAACTTTCTTATCTGCCCTATGCGAGCTTGCAATCATGCTAAAAGCCAAGAACGAGACAAATACTATGACTCGCCAATTTTTAAACGAATCGTCGCTAACTAGAAACTTTCCTTTTAATACGCTATAGACGCCTTCTCTCATACCTTCTCTGCAATTCTAAGTTTTGCACTCCTAGCTCTATTGTTTATTTTTATCTCTTCAGCCGACGGCACTATTAATCCGCCCACTTTTTTCAACGGAACCTCAAAAGCCCCAAAAACATCACGTTCCGGTTCTCCTTGAAACAATCCATTTCTTATAAAACGCTTAACCAAACGATCTTCTAAGGAATGATAACTAATTAAACTTACGCGTCCTTGCGGCGCTAACACCTCTGGCGTTTGCATTAAAAACTCCTTTAGAACCTCAATCTCTTGATTAACCTCAATACGGATGGCCTGATATATTTGTGCTAAAATTTTATTCTCGTGCTTTGGAGACAAGAACTTTTTTAACACTGCTTTTAACTGATTACTTGTTTTAATTAACTCCACCTCGCGAGCTTCTACTATTAATTTAGCCATTGCTGGAGCCGCTCTTAATTCGCCATACTGAAGCAACACTTGTTTTAACTGCTCTTCTTCATACTCATTAATTACATTATATGCAGACAATTTACTTGCCTGATCCATGCGCATATCCAACGCCGCTTCGAATCGTGTAGAAAATCCGCGTTCTGCCACATCAAATTGATGAGAAGACACACCGAAATCGGCTAAAATCCCATCCACTTGTTTTACACCATAAAAACGCAAAAAGCGTTTTACATATCTAAAATTCTCATGTATTAACTGGAAACGATCATCATCAATTGCATTTTCTAAAGCATCTGGATCCTGATCGAATGCAAACAATTTACCATTCGGACCAAGGCGTCTTAAAATCTCTTTACTATGACCGCCACCACCAAAAGTGACATCCACATATTTACCGTCTTCTTTTATATTGAGACCGTCTACCGTTTCTTTTAATAATACAGGGTTATGATATTCCATAATCTTCATCATCTTGTCCCATAACTTCCTCAGCTAATTCTGCAAAATCGTCAGCCGAGCCACTTATGCTCTGTTCATATTTATCTTTATCCCAGATTTCAACAATATTTACAGCCGAAGCCACAACTATTTCTTTCGAAATCCCTCCAAAAACAGCTAAATCTTTAGGAATTAACAAACGACCAGTAGCATCTACCTCAACCATTTTCACGCCTGCAGTAAATTTTCTAATAAAATCGATGTTCTTCTTTTTGAACCTATTCAGCTTATTTATCTTCTGCATTAGCACATTCCACTCGTCCATGGGGTATAATTCCAAACACGGATTAAAAACGGATCGTTTTAACACAAACCCATCTTGTAATACGGCACTCAACTGCTTTTTCAGCGAAACAGGCAACATTAATCTGCCTTTCGCATCCACTTTGCATTCGTATGTACCTATTAATGAGTTCAAAACAATTTCCGGGGATTACATTCTATATTTGTCAAATATATTGAAAAATATACCACTTTTTACCACAATATACCACTTTGTTGATAAATTTATGAACACTAGATCTACCTGAACCTTAATACATACACCAAAAACACCTTAGAGATTGAGTTAAAATTGATTAGGGTGTCAATTTTCGTTTGCAATGGGTTGTTAATATCTGATTTGAAAAAACTATTTAAAGCGGATACTCAGAATATACTTCATTATACGAATGAAATACCTATATTTGTTTGTTGACGATAATGATTAATTAATGACGCATCGCTTAAAAAAAGAAAAGAATTTTAGCTACATGGAAGTGGGTGAAGGGCAACCTATAATCGTACTTCATGGGTTAATGGGAGGATTGAGCAACTTCGACGCTGTCTCTAATTATTTTAGTAATAAAGGCTACAAAGTAATTATTCCTGAGCTACCAATATATAGCATGAGTTTGTTAAAAACCAATGTAAAAAGTTTTGCAAATTACCTGCACGACTTCATTGAATACAAAGGACTTACTGATGTTATTCTACTAGGAAACTCTCTTGGCGGACATATTGGATTATTCCATACCAAGCTATACCCTCATAAAGTAAAAGCACTTATTATTACCGGAAGTTCTGGACTATACGAAAGTGCTATGGGAAGTGGTTATACTAAACGAAGTGATTACGAAGTGATTCGTAAAAAGGCACAAGATGTCTTTTATGATCCTGCTGTTGCCACTAAAGAAATTGTAGATGAAGTTTACGAAACCGTGAACGACAGAAACAAATTAATTAAAACTTTAGCGATTGCAAAGAGCGCGATTAGACACAATATGAGTAAGGATTTACCTAATATGAAAGTACCTACGTGTATTATCTGGGGTAAAAACGATATTGTAACACCTCCGGAAGTTGCTACAGAGTTTCATGAACTTTTGCCAGATTCAGATTTATTTTGGATTGATAAATGCGGACACGCGGCTATGATGGAGCATCCTGACGAATTTAATAGAATATTAGATTCTTGGTTAACTGCCAGAAAATTTTAACAGTATACAATTATGCAAATTAAATCGGCTGAGTTTGTAGTAAGTAATTCGGACGTTTCCAAATGTCCGAAAGACAGAATACCTGAATACGCCTTTATTGGACGTAGTAATGTAGGGAAATCGTCGCTTATTAACATGCTTACTAACCGTAAAAGCCTTGCCAAAACATCTGGAAGGCCAGGAAAAACACAACTTATAAATCATTTTTTAATTAATAAAACATGGTTTTTAGTCGATTTACCTGGATATGGTTATGCACGTGTTTCTAAAAGTGCGAAGAAGACATTTCAGAAATTTATAACCGAATATTTTAGCAAACGAGAACAGTTAATATCTGCTTTTGTATTGGTAGATATTCGCCACAAACCACAACCCGTAGATTTAGAATTTATGACCTGGTTAGGCGAACACAGCATTCCGTTTTCTATTATTTTTACTAAAGCCGATAAGTTAAAACCTATGGCTATAGAAAATCATGTTAACGATTATCGTGATGTATTACTTGAAACCTGGGAAGATATGCCAAATTATTTCGTAACATCGTCTTCTAAAGAAATTGGGAAAGACGAGTTACTACAATATATAGACGACACCAATACGAATCTGAAAATAGATTAACTCTTTACGTCTAAAGCATCTCTTAAGGCGTTCCCTATTAACATAAACGCCATAACTAAACTCATTATACACAATCCAGGAATTACTGCTAAATACGGCTTTCCTAGAATAATATAGTTATAGTGATCTTTTATCATTGCACCCCAACTTGCCATTGGTGGCTGTGCTCCTATACCCAAGAAACTCAGACCGCTTTCTATTAAAATGGCCGAAGCGAAATTAGCCGCACAAATAACTATAACTGGCGCCATTATATTTGGCAATATGTGTTTTGTAATAATACGGTAATCGTTATATCCTAAAGCCCTTGCGGCTGTGACATATTGCATTTCTTTGGCACTAATTATTTGACCACGAACCACACGTGCCACTTCTACCCACATGGTTAGCCCTACAGCAATAAAAACTTGCCAAAACCCTTTCCCCAAGGCCAAGGTAATTGCAATAACTAATAATAAGGTTGGGATAGACCACGTCACATTAATAATCCACATAATAATGGCATCAACCTTGCCCCCATAATATCCAGCGATACTACCTAAAGCCAAACCTATAATTAAGGAAATAAACACGGCTACAAAGCCAATAAAGAAGGATATTCTAGCTCCTACCAAAACACGACTTAATACATCTCGACCATATTTATCTGTTCCAAGATGAAATGTTTTAGAGGATACTAATTTTGAAATCTCCGATTCAGAAAACGAATTTAAATCCAGTACTTTTTCTTCACCTATCAAACCATCTGAAGCGTATTCAGTATATAATAAGGTATCGTCTTTAATACTGTGCTTTGAAATGGGAATTTCTGTCTCGGTATTAATAGTCCCAAAGAAAATTTTATCGAAACTGCTTTGTGTATTTTTAATCTTGTTTGGAACTGTTAAAATATCTACTGTAAAACCAGGCGTTTCCGAATGAATAGACAAATGCATTTGATTTGCATGCTGGGAAGAATCTGGTGCCAAAACATAGGCAAATACAGAAACGAATCCCACTAATAAAATATAATAGAAACTAAAAACGCCCCAAAAATTGTGTTTAAATTTTTGGAGCGCTAATTGTTTTAACGACTGTGTTTTACCACTCATTAATTAATTTTTTGAAGATGTACCTTCTGTGGTTATCAAGTCAGAACTTTTAGGCTTAGTTGCTGCCAATTCTGTTTTCACCTTATAAGACCCTTTTAAATCTTCAAGTACATTTACAGCTTCTTCTACATACACATCTTGTGTTAAGTTTTCGTGCCAACGATCGCGTTTTAATCGTAGCGTAGAATCCTTTACAAACAATGCCTCTTCGTATGGTAAAGACGTATAAGTTAGATTAGATTTATAATCTGAAATTTTATCGAAACGTTTAGCTTCCTCTTCATTAAGCTCTAATTTCTCTTTATATTTTACGTAGTTTAAATTGAATTCGTTTTCATCCATTTTCGTTTTAATCCACTTCGCATTCTCTTCAATCAACTTTAATTGCTCATTATTACTCATACGCTCCTTACTTTTAGATATCGTAGAATCGTAATCAAAATGACCATTCCATAATGTATAGTCTGCTGGAGCAATTTTATCCCATGGTAACGGATTATCCTGATCCTTTTCACCAATATCGATAAAACTATAACGATCCGGAACAACAACATCACTCTTAACACCTTCTAGTTGTGTAGAACCACCATTAATTCTATAAAACTTCTGAGTTGTTAATTTAAGAGCACCAAGATCTCCATTACTGTTATTTCGAACCATACGGTTTAGATCAAGCACATTCTGAACTGTTCCCTTTCCGTAAGTTTGTTTGCTTCCTATAATAATTGCTCGCTTATAGTCTTGCATGGCTGCCGCTAAAATTTCTGACGCAGATGCCGATAATTCGTTAACCAAAATAACTAATGGACCATCCCACTCTATAGACTCGTCTTTATCTCTTAAAATTTCTTTAGGCTCTCCTGTAGATCGCACTTGTACAACCGGTCCGTCTTTAATAAATAATCCAGCCATATCGACTACAGTCTGTAAAGATCCTCCACCATTATTTCTTAAGTCTAAAACTAGACCTTCCATTCCGGCTTCTTTTAATCGATCTATTTCTAACTTAATATCAGATGCCGCATTTCGGTTATTATAGTTTTCAAAATCTACATAAAACTTAGGAAGGTTAATTACTCCATATTTAACATCGTCCTTAGTTACTAAAGATGACTTAGCATAGGTCTCTTCCAACTCTACAACATCTCTAACAATAGAAATATCTTCTACAGTTCCGTCAACTTTTTTAATGGTTAACGTGACTTCGGTACCTTTTGGGCCTTTAATAAATTTAATAGCATCATCTAGACGCATCCCTACAATATTAACAGCCTCTTTCTCGTCTTCCTGACGTACTTTAAGAATAATATCTCCAACTTCTAGATCTCCATTTCTCCAAGCAGGTCCGCCAGAAATTAGTTCCATAATCTTAACATTATCCATCTTTTTCTGAAGTCTAGCTCCAATACCTTCTAACTTTCCAGACATTTGCTGATCGAATCTATCTTTATCTTCTGGAGCGAAATAAAATGTATGCGGATCGAAAGATTCTACCACTGCATTGACATACATAGTAAACCAATCGCTACGTTTTAAATCGTCTACATAATCTGTGTAATAATTATCTATAGATTTTAAAGTAGACTCTCTAGATTCTTTTTCCATTTCCTCATCAGATTTCACTGTATACGTTGGATCTTCCTTCTTTTTAGAACGTTCTTCGGTTTGTAAATCGTCGTAATTAGAAATTGAGGTAAACTTAAGCTGTCTTCTCCAACGGTTTTTCATGTCCTTTTTGGATTTCGCATAAGGTTTTTCTTCGTAATCTCCATCAAATTCTTCATCTATAGAATAATCGAACGGCGTACTTAATACCTCTTTATATAAAGCCTTAGACTCTTCCATTCTCTGAATTAAACGTTCGTGAGTAAGGTTAAAAAAAGCAATATCGTACGCCTTTAATTGATCGTCTAGATTATCCTTATATTTTTCAAACTCTTTTATATCAGAAGCGTAGAAATAGCGTTTTAAAGGATCTATGCCTTTTAAATATTTAGTGTATACTTCTTCAGAAAAATTATCGTCTAAAGTTTTAGGATCGAAGTGTCCGCGTTCGAGAACATAAGTAATTACTTGAACTAATAATTTATCCTTATCTGGGTTGCTAAATGTTTTAGTGGTAAAACTGCAAGACGCGAACGCCAACATTAATAATACTACTAGGTACTTGTAATTCCTTTTCATAAGCCTATAAAAATGCATCGTATATTTTTCACTAAAGTAGAGAAAAAACTATGCCAATAAAAATCAATATAACGTAATTTTTTGTTAAACTAAACAAATTGGCCGTTTCAGCAAGAATTTATGTATTTTAGCATAGCGATTTCAAAACAAAAAAAGATGTCAAAAAAGCCCCTTATTTTGGTTGTAAACGACGACGGTATTACAGCACCAGGAATAAGAACCCTTATAAAAATAATGAATACCATTGGAGATGTTGTTGTGGTGGCTCCAGATAGTCCGCAAAGTGGTATGGGACATGCAATAACAGTAGATTCTACCTTATATGTCGAAAAAATCACGATAGACAACGGCCCTCAAAAAGATTATAGTTGCTCAGGAACTCCTGCCGACTGCGTAAAATTGGGTGTTCGTGAGATTTTAAAACGAACACCGGACCTTTGTGTTTCGGGTATAAATCACGGCTCTAATTCTTCAATAAATGTTATTTATTCTGGGACTATGAGTGCCGCTATAGAAGCTGGTATTGAAGGCATTCCGGCCATTGGTTTTTCGCTTTTAGATTATAATTGGAATGCCAATTTCGAACATTCAGAATCCTTCATAAAAACCATAACAGAAAACACCTTAAAACACGGTTTGCCACAAGGCGTAGTTTTAAACGTAAACATTCCTAATGTCCCTAAAAAAGACATAAAAGGTATTCGTGTTTGCAGACAAGCACGAGCCAATTGGGTTGAGAAGTTTGATAAAAGACAAAGCCCAATGGGAAAAGATTACTACTGGCTTGCTGGTAAATTTGTAAATTTAGATCAAGGTGAAGATACCGATGAGTGGGCCTTAGAACATAATTATGTTTCTGTGGTACCCGTTCAATTTGACTTAACAGCCTACCAAAGTATTAGGCAGATTAACACATGGAATTTAAATGATTAAAAAAGAAGTTTTTATCGGATTTTTAGTCGGTGTTATCGCCAATGCCATGGGATTATTTTTAGCCGCAAAATTCCTAGGAAGAGGAGACGATGCTATGACTGTAATAGAAGCCGCCGCCGCTGAAGGATTTTTAGGAAAACTAACCAGTTTAGGTGCTATTTTAAACTTAGTCGCTTTTTTTATTTTTATAAAAAAGAGGCAAGATTATAGAGCTCGGGGCGTAATTTTAGCCACGGTTTGTATTGCTATACTTACATTTACTTTTAAATTTTTATAATGAAATATTACATTATTGCAGGAGAAGCCTCAGGAGATTTACACGGCTCGAACCTAATGAAAGCGTTACAGAAAGTAGATAAAAACGCTAACTTTAGATTTTGGGGTGGGGATCTTATGCAAAATGTTGGAGGTACTTTAGTGAGTCACTATAAAGAACGAGCGTTCATGGGATTTGCAGAAGTCATTACCAATTTATCGAAAATTTTAAAAGCCATATCGTTTTGCAAGGAAGATATAAAGGCGTACAATCCTGACGTTATCGTGTTTATAGATAATTCTGGATTTAATTTACGCATCGCTAAATGGGCTAAGCAACAAAATTACCGAACAAATTATTATATTTCTCCCCAAGTCTGGGCGTCTAGAGCAAAACGTGTTGAAAACATTAAGCGCGATATCGATGCGATGTATGTTATACTTCCTTTTGTAAAACCCTTTTATGCCAAGTATGGTTATGATGTTACCTTTGTAGGGCATCCCTTAATTGATTCTATCGCAGATCGCACTCAAGTAGATGAATATAAATTTAGAACAGAGCACGGATTAAGTGAAAAACCTATAATTGCCATTTTACCAGGAAGCAGAAAGCAAGAAATTAACAAAATGCTTACTGTAATGCTTAGTTTAATTGACGATTACCCAGATTACCAATTTGTAATTGCCGGAGCGCCGAGTCAAGATTTTGAATATTACCAACAATTTATTAAAGGAAGTAACGTTCATTTTATAGCTAATAAAACTTACGATTTATTAAGTGTATCTTTTGCGGCATTAGTAACATCTGGAACGGCTACTTTAGAAACTGCTTTATTTAAAGTACCTCAGGTGGTATGCTATAAAGGGAGCTGGTTGTCTTACCAAATTGGTCGTCGAATTATTAAGTTGAAATATATTTCTTTGGTGAATTTAATTATGGATAAACCTGTAGTTAAAGAACTAATTCAAGATGAGTTTAACACTAAAAACTTAAAGAAAGAACTTAATATTATTCTTGATGATTATGAGCGTACAAAGTTTTTTATTAATTATTACGATTTAGAGAAGAAGCTTGGTGGCAAAGGAGCCAGCAGGAAAACAGCTGAACATATTTACAACGGACTAAAATCACATTCTTAAAATGCAGAAATTATCTTTTATACTTTGCTTACTTCTTTGTGTGAGTAGCTGTAAATCTTCTAAAAGATCTAAATCTTATTCATCAGCCAATGCTACAACGACCTCAAAAAACATTGAAAATACGCAATCCAGGATTGATAATGATCGGGTAATTTTAGCTCCAAAAAACGAGGCCGAATTAAAATCTTTAGGCATAGAATTAGTCGATTTCGCAAAGCAATTTGAAGGTGTTCGCTACAAATATGGTGGTACAACAAAAAAAGGTATGGATTGTTCTGGCTTAGTTTTTGAAACTTTTAAAGCTTATAATATCGAACTTCCACGTGTTTCCAGAGACATGGCTAAAGAAGGTATAAAAATAGATCTGGAAGATGTTAAAGAAGGTGATTTGTTGTTTTTTCATACCAATTCCAGGAGTAACACTATTAATCATGTTGGTTTAGTCGTAACATCTAGAATCGGACAAATAGAATTTATACACTCTACAACTAGCAAAGGTGTAATAACATCCTCATTAGCAGAACGCTACTGGTATCATTCTTTTAAAGAAGCACGTCGAATACTCTAATTATTAGTATCTTACTGTTATGAAGTTAAGTCGCTTTATAATAGTAAAACTCACACTATTCCTCATTATCGGAATCTGTTTAGGTTTTTATAGACCTATTCCATTTCTATGGAGTGCATTATCTTCCTCGATATTACTTTGCCTTCTTTTTTTACTGTATTGGATAAATTTGTCACGTTTTAAACCGTCTATCGGATTTGGAATGGTCGCCGTACTCCTTACCGTATCCATAGGAATTTTGAGTGTACATGTTCATAATCAGAAATTACAATCAACGCATTATTCCCATATAAAAGCTCCTGTAAAGCAAATTACTTTTAAGATTAGCGATGTTCTTAAATCGAATACATACTACGACAAATACAAGGTTGAGATTCTAAAAATTAACGGCCTTCCTGTAACAGGTACATCCCTTTTAAATGTACAACGCGACAGCTTACAAAAGGTTTTAGATATTGATGATATTTACATCACCACCAACGCTTTTAAAGACATTCTTCCGCCTTTAAATCCGAATCAATTTAATTATAAATCGTATCTAGAACGACAGTACATATACCATCAAATTACAACAACTCGAAAGCATCTATTTCACCTTCCAAGTGAGCCATCTACGCTTTCGGGTCTGGCTCACCGTATAAACACATTCGTAAATTCCAAGCTAAAAACGTATCCGTTTGGAACCGACGAACTTGCTGTCATAAATGCATTATTACTCGGACAAAGGCAAGATATTTCTGAAACATTATATTCAAATTACACCAAAGCAGGTGCAGTACATATTTTGGCAATATCGGGATTACATGTCGGAATTCTATTATTGATTTTAAATTATATATTATCGCCACTCGAGCGTCTACCTTATGGTAGAGGATTAAAAACCATTCTTGTTATTATCTTAATGTGGTGCTTTGCTATTTTAACAGGATTATCGCCATCGGTAAGTAGGGCTACTTTAATGTTCACATTGGTTGCCATTAGCTTAAATTGGAATCGGCCAAATAACACATTTAATACTGTAGCGATTTCCGCCTTTCTACTGTTATTATGGAATCCTATGTTACTTTTCGATGTAGGCTTTCAGTTAAGCTATTTAGCCGTTTTAAGTATTGTGGCACTTCAACCTAAATTAAATAGATTATGGTTTCCAAAATATAAACTTGTTAATTTACTTTGGAATACACTCACCGTAACTGTTGCGGCTCAAGTTGGCGTTTTGCCGTTAAGCATCTATTATTTCCATCAGTTTCCAGGACTATTTTTCCTTTCTAATCTCATTATAATTCCCTTTCTAGGTTTCATTTTAGGCTTTGGTATTCTCATACTACTCATGGTAACACTTGGAATATTACCTAATGTAATGGCTATACTTTTTAATAAAATAATTGGCTTTATGAATACCATTATACAATGGATCGCGAGTCAAGATCAGTTTATTTACAGTGCCATTTCTATAAAGTTAAATACAGTCATTGTGCTTTATGTATTAATTATAGGTTTCATCTACGTATTATTTACTCCCAAATATAAATCGATTGTTATCACTTTAATCGCATGTATAATTCTGCAATGCACTTTGCTTTACAATCGGGTTGCTATAAACACTACAGAATGGATTCTGTTTCATAAAACCAGAGAAACAATATTGACGCACAGAATAGATAGACAACTTGATATATTTACTGCAACCGATTCTACATTATCCTTACAATCGTATCCGTTAAAGGATTATGCCATATCTAAAGGCATAGAAACAGCTCAAACAAAACCATTGAAAGCTGTCTATTCTATTAAAAACAAGAACATATTAATAGTTGACAGTTTAGGCGCCTATAACGTAAGGTCTTTTAATCCCTATTATGTCTTACTTAGCAATTCACCACAAATAAATTTAATCCGTTTAATAGACTCCTTAAGACCCAAAGAAATTATTGCCGATGGCAGTAATTACAAATCGTATATCGCACGGTGGGAACAGACCTGTAAAAACAAAAAAATCCCTTTCTACCAAACTGGCAAAAAGGGAGCTTATATATTTAAATAAGATGTGTTATTATTCAACAAATTCTGGAACAAAACTTTCAAAATATGCATTAGCGCTTTCTTGAGTTTGCAACTCTTTGTATTTATCGCTATGAAATAACTTTAAGTAGACTTCTAATTGTTGTGGTTGCTGGTAGCCACGAACTGGAGCGATAACTTGCGCGTCCTCATCTAAAAATACGATGGTTGGATAAGCATCTACTCCCAACGCTCTTGTAAATTCATGAACGCCATTTCTTCTATTTTTTTTTGCTTCGTCGTAATTAGGATTACCATAAGTAGTTCCCTGATAGGTTATAGACTCTGGTCCTTCGGCATCAAATTTAACGGCATAATAATTTTCGTTTACATACGCTGCAACATCTTTATTCTGAAATGTATTTTTATCTAACATTTTACAAGGACCACACCAATTGGTATACGCATCCATCATAATTTTTTTTGGAGCTGTTTTCTGAAGTTCTAAAGCTTCATTAAAACTTAACCAATTAATCTCTTGTGCATTTATAATTCCTACTGAAAACATAAGAACCATTAGACATAAACCTTTTCTCATCAACTTAACATTTTTTATTCTCATTCTTAAAAATAGTATATTCACCATAATGGTCTAAAATATAAAAAGCATCTTACAAAGAAGATGCCTTTTATTATATAAATATGTTAATTTTTAGTGAACGCCGTGCATTAACTTATTCACCTTAGGTGTTAATGCCATAATTAATAATCCTGCAACAATTGGCACAATTGTAAAGATTAAGAAAAATGTACTCATATCGTAAGCTGCTGTAATTTTATCGATTAATCCTCCCATCATACCCGCTGCTTTATTACCTAAACCAACAGCAATATACCATAGCCCAAACATCAGTCCGATTTTGGCCGCAGGTACTAATTTACTTACATAAGACAATCCTACAGGCGATAATGATAATTCTCCTAATGTATGAAGCAGATAAGCTAAAATTAACCAAACCACACTTACCGATGCGGTTTGTGCTCCTTGAGGTATGCTTGCCGATCCATAAGCTAATACTCCAAATCCTAATCCAAGTAAAATTAAACCAATTCCGAACTTAACCGTTGCTGGCGGATTGTATTTACTTTCCCAAATTTTTGAAACTAACGGAGCAAATGCAATGATATAAAACGAATTTAAAATTCCGAACCAAGATGCAGGAATCTCTGTACTTTCTTCAGAAAACTGAGATTTCAACATGTAAATTACAATCCCCCAAATAATCGCAAAACTTAAACCTAAAGCTAAATTAGATACCTTGTATTTACTAAAGGTTATTCTGAATAATTGGAATAATACATATGTAATAATCATTAACGGAATAACAGTAAGCAGTGTGTTTGCTATTCTAAATACATTAGCAGACGTTCCTTCTAAAACACGATCGGTATAATCTGATGCAAAAATAGTCATAGACCCACCAGCTTGCTCGAATGCAGCCCAAAAGAAGATGGTAAAGAATGCTAATATTCCCACTACAATGTATCGATCTGCCTGAATATTGCTAGGAACAACTTCTTCTTTTTGCGTATCTAATTCTTTATGACTGGCATCAAAAGCAAGTGTATCTTTTGGAGATAAACCAATTCTTCCAAAAATAGTTTGGGCTAACCAAAATTGAATCATTCCTAAGAACATAAAAATTCCAGCTAATCCAAATCCGTAATGCCATCCTATAGATTCACCAACATAACCACATAATAAAATCCCTAAAAAAGCTCCAGCATTTACTCCCATATAAAATATGGTAAAGGCTCCATCTTTCTTGTCTTGAGCATTTTTATAAACTCCGTTAATAATAGATGTAATATTCGGTTTAAACAATCCGTTTCCTGCGACTAATAGTCCAATACCTAGATATAAACTCCAAGGTGTATCGAATGCCATGGCCGCGTGACCCAAGGTCATAATTAATGCTCCAATAGCTACAGAACGCCTGTATCCTAAAAACTTATCGGCTAGTAGACCTCCCAAAATTGGAGAAAAATATACTAACATAGTATATGTTCCGTAAAGTCCCAAAGCATCTTCCCGACTCCATGCCCAACCGCCGTCGATTATAGCAGACGTTAAGAAAAGCACCAAAATGGCACGCATTCCGTAGTAAGAAAAACGTTCCCACATTTCGGTGAAAAATAATACAAACAACCCAGAAGGGTGACCCATTAAAAGTTGTCGGTTCATATCGGAACCTTCAAATCTAAAATTTGTTGCACTCATTATTACATATTTTTAAATATACCTCGTTTAAATAGCGCCTGGTTTAATGTGCTACTTCACGCTCGTCATCTTCGGCACCATGCGTAAGCACCTCTAATTTTTTTCTGAATATTAACATAACTAATCCAAAAACAACACAGAAAATAGCGATACCAGTAAATATGGTAAATTCACCTAAACTTTCTGAAGCTTCCCCTAGAGTCCCTGCCAATTTATTTCCAATACCAGTCATTGCGAAATATACACCCATAATTAAAGACGCATATTTAACCGGTGCTAATTTCGTGATGTATGATAAAGCCACTGGAGATAAAGATAATTCTCCAATTGTATGGAATAAGTAAGCCAATACTAACCAATACATAGCCGATCCTCCTTGACCATCTACTATAGGTCCGTTTGCATTAAATTGTGCTGCAGCCGCTGTCATGAAAAAGAATCCCATTCCCATTATAATAAGACCTACAATCATTTTAAAAAGTGATGTAGATACTTTTCCTTTTAACTTTCTATGTGCCCAATAACCAGCAACCGTTGTTCCTAATAAAATAATAAACATGGCATTAAAAGATTGGAACCATGATGCAGGAAACTCCCACCCCATTATCATTCTGTTAGTTTTTTCTGAAGCATAAATATTCATTAAACCTCCGGCTTGTTCAAAAGCTCCCCAAAACACTATCACTAAAAAGAACGAAATAAATAATACTATAATTCTATCTTTTTCAATTTTAGTTAATGGCTTATCTAAAATTTCTTGATCTGCTAAACCTTCAGCATTTTCTTCATGACTTAAAGTATCATGTAAATACTTCTGACCAGCGATATATTGAATTAAACCTAACGTCATTCCTATTCCGGCTAAACCGAAACCGTAATGCCATCCGTAAACTTCACCTACATATCCAACGATTATACTAGATAAAAAGGCACCTATATTAATACCAATATAAAAAATAGTAAATCCTTTATCTCGTCGTATATCACCTTTTTTGTAAAGACCTCCTACCATGGTAGAAATGTTTGGCTTTAATAAACCAACTCCTAAAATAATTAATCCTAGACCACTATAAAATGCCCACATTTCTTCAACTGCAAGAATACCATGTCCTGCAACTAACAGAATTCCTCCATAAAGTACGGCTTTCTTTTGTCCGAAAAACTTATCGGCAAGCCAGCCTCCTGGGATTGATGCTACATACACTAACATAGTATAAGTTCCATATAAGGATAAGGCTTCTCCATTGGTCCAACCTAATCCTGCATTCGCATCTTTAGTTTCGGCTACTAAATACAGTACTAAGATGGCACGCATACCGTAATACGAAAAGCGTTCCCACATTTCTGTAAAGAACAATACATATAGTCCTATAGGATGACCAAATATTTCTTTCTGTTTAACATCAATCGATTCTGTCATGTGTAATTTTATTAGTTATTAGTTATACGTTATAAAGGGTTTTCTGTTTATAATTTATCGCCTAAAGTGCGATCTAAAAAATTAGTCATCTTAGTATACAAATGTAATCTTGTGTTACCACCATAAATACCATGATCGTTATCTGGGTACAACATCCATTCGAATTGTTTATTCGCTTGAATTAAAGCTTCTATCATTTGCATAGAATTCTGTACATGTACATTATCGTCTCCAGTTCCGTGAACCAGTAGAAAATCTCCTTTCAATTTGTCAACATGATTAATCGGAGAATTTTCGTCGTAACCCGAAGCATTTTCTTGAGGAGTAGTCATGTAACGTTCTGTATATATAGAATCGTAAAATCTCCAACTGGTAACGGGTGCAACTGCAATTGCCATTTTAAACACATCGTTTCCTTTAAAGATTGCATTACTACTCATAAAGCCACCAAAGCTCCATCCCCAAATCCCAATACGCTCCTTGTCAATATACGACAAATCTCCTAATTGTTTTGCTGATTGAATTTGGTCTTCCAATTCGAATTTACCCAATTCTTTTTGTGTAGATTTTTTAAATGCAGCACCTTTAAACCCTGTTCCGCGACCATCGACACAAGCAACGATATAACCTTTTGAAGCTAACATTTCGTACCACATATCGTTAGCACCTAACCAAGTATTAGAGACGCTTTGAGATCCTGGTCCAGAATATTGAAACATTAGTAACGGATACGTTTTAGAAGCATCGAAATGAGATGGTTTAATCATCCACATATTTAAATCGTTACCATTAACTTTAATTGTACTAAATTCTTTTGGTGAGATATCGTATGCCTCTAATTTATCCGATAACGCTTTGTTGTCTTTAATAACCTTAATAACTGCTCCTGTTTTTGAATTGTTTAGAGTATATAAAGGCGGTGTATTTGCATTAGAGAATGTATTAATAAAATAGGTGAAATCTGCGCTAAAAGAGGCCGCATTTGTTCCTACTTTATTAGATAAATGAATTTTCTTTTTACCATTTAAACCAATACTGTACACATCGCGGTTTATTGATCCATTTTCTACAGACTGATAAAAAATACGTTTCGATTTTTTGTCGAAACCATAATAATTAGTCACTTCCCAATCTCCTGTAGTGATTTGATTGATTAGCTTTCCATCTTTTTTATAGTGATAGATATGGTTGTATCCGTCTTTTTCGCTCGTCCAAATAAAACTATTATCGTCTAAGAAGGTTAAGTTATCGGTAATATCTACATACGCATCATCTGTATCTGTAAGCACTAATGTAGCCGACATATCTGAAGCATCAATCATCCATAAATCCAATTCGTTCTGATGTCTATTGGTATACTGCGCACTTAAAATATCTGCCTCGTTTGTCCATTTAATTCTAGGAATATAAAAGTCTGAATAGTTCTTATCTAATGAGACTTCGGCTGTTTTATCTGTTTTTAAGTTATAAACATGAAGTGACACTTCTGAATTCGCCTCACCTGCTTTTGGATATTTAAACACATTTTGTTGCGGGTATAGCGCTGTGCCGTAAATGTCCATAGAAAATTCAGGAACTTCAGATTCATCAAATCGAATAAATGCAATTTTATCACCTGTAGCATTCCATTCAAAAGCACGAACAAAAGCAAATTCTTCTTCGTAAACCCAGTCTGTAATTCCGTTTATAATTTTATTATCTACACCATCCGATGTAAATTTTGTGGTTTCACCAGTATTTAAATCTTTTATAAACAGATTATTGTTTAATCCATAAGCTACTTTGGTACCATCTGGAGAAAAAGTAGGTTCTTGAATCTTTTCATCAGAAATCGCTATAATTTTATTCGTAGCGGTGTCGAAAACAAAATATTTTCCTAAAGTCGAACGTCTAAAAATAGATTCTACTTCTGTAGCCAAAAGCACTTTACTTTCGTCTTTACTAAACGTATAATCTGTAAAATAGGCAATCTCTGATAAGTTTCCAGAATTCACCAAAGACTTCTCTTTACTTAAGGTTTTATAATCGTAGATATCGATAGAAGAGGTTCTCGATTTACCATCGAAATTTAATACAGAATACTCCTGACCATTGGCCATAGAATGTAAAGATTGCATGCGCTCTGTTCTAAAACCGCCTTTCCAAATATCTTCTAAATTAATTTGTTTTTCTTGTGCTGAAACTAAACCTGATGTTAAAACAAACAACAGTAATAATGGAGAATAATACTTCACGTATAATTATTTATAAATTAGTTAAAAATAGGGAATTTTCAAAGGCTCCGAATTTAGTAAAAATTAACCGAATTCACACCTCAATTTTTAGTTTAAATGAGCAATACAGCGGTTTAAAACCATAAATTAGCTTATATTAATACTATCTTTGCAGGATTAAATAAAAAATTGAATGAGTAAAACGATTTCAGGTTTTTCAAAACTATCTAAGTCAGAAAAAATAGATTGGCTTGTTAATGCGTATTTCGACAAGCAAGAAGATACCAAAACTATTTTAAAACAATATTGGAATTCTAACGATAAACTACAACAACTACACGACGAGTTTATAGAAAACACCATAACAAACTATTATTTACCATTAGGTGTCGCTCCTAATTTCTTAATTAACGATAAGCTTTACACCATCCCAATGGCTATCGAAGAAAGTTCTGTCGTTGCTGCCGCAAGTAAGGCCGCTAAGTTTTGGTTGGATCGAGGCGGATTTAAAACCTCGGTAATCTCCACCACTAAAATCGGACAAGTACACTTTATATATAAAGGAGATCACGCGCGTTTAAAAGAGTATTTTAATACCGTTAAATCTAAACTTTTAGAAGCTGTAAAACCACTTTCTAAAAACATGGAAAAACGTGGTGGTGGTATTTTAGATATTGAGTTACGCGATAAGACAGCTGCTATTCCTGACTATTTTCAGTTACATGTCTCATTTGAAACTGCTGATGCTATGGGAGCGAATTTTATTAATTCGTGTTTAGAACAATTTGCTAAAACATTTAAATCTGAAGCTCTAAATTTTGAAGGTTTCACCACTGAAGAAGCCAACATAGAAATTGTAATGAGCATACTTTCTAATTATGTTCCAGACTGTTTAGTTCGAGCAGAAGTAAGTTGTAAAGTTGAAGAATTAACCGAAAACAAATCCATACCTGCAGATGTTTTTGCTAAGAAGTTTATACAAGCTGTAAAGATTGCCGAGATAGAACCTTTCCGTGCCGTAACGCACAACAAAGGCATAATGAATGGTATTGATGCCGTTGTACTAGCTACTGGAAACGACTTTAGAGCGGTAGAAGCTGGCGTACATGCTTATGCCTCTAGAAGCGGATCGTATAGCAGTTTGTCTCATGCTAAAATAGAAGATGGCATATTCACCTTTTGGATGGAAATACCGTTAGCGCTAGGTACTGTAGGTGGTTTAACAAATTTACATCCGTTAGTAAAACTCTCTTTAGAGATGCTAGATAAGCCAAATGCAAAAGAGCTCATGCAGATTGTAGCTGTGGCCGGTTTAGCCCAAAATTTCGGAGCATTACGTTCGTTAACTACGACAGGAATTCAGGAAGGCCACATGAAGATGCATTTAATGAATATATTAAATCAGTTGGAAGCAAATCCTGAAGAAAAAACAGCCATAGTAAATCATTTTAAAACACATACGGTTTCACATAGTGCAGCTGTAGAAGCTTTAGAAAAATTACGCCAATAATGGAGACATTTTACAGCAATGGAAAACTTTTAATCACTGCAGAATATTTGGTTTTAAACGGAGCTAAAGCTTTGGCATTACCAACTAAATTCGGGCAATCATTAACGGTTGAGACGCATGCAGATGCAGGCATACGTTGGCAAAGTTTTAATAGTGAGAATGAAGTTTGGTTAGACACACAGCTTAGTTATAGCAAGCAAACGCTTGTTCCTGATATAGAAAATGATCTTACCTTAAGATTGGCGTCTATATTAAATGTAGCTAAACAATTAAATCCTAATTTCCTAAAACAAGAAAAAGGTTTAAAGGTAAAAACCTACTTAGACTTTCCTACAAATTGGGGTTTAGGCACATCGTCTACTTTAATAAATAACATTGCAAATTGGGCTGCCGTAAACCCCTATAAACTTCTAGAACTCACATTTGGTGGTAGCGGTTACGATATTGCCTGTGCGTCTAATAATACACCAATTACGTATACATTAGATAAAAAATCGCCCATTGTTAAACCAGTTATTTTTAAACCTGAGTTTTCTAACCACATCTATTTTGTGCATTTAAATATGAAGCAAAATAGCCGTGAAGGTATTGCGCATTATAAATCAAATCCTTCTGATAAATCTGAAGCGATTAAAGCCATCAATACAATTACAGAGGACTTATTACACTGTACCGATTTAAACGCTTTTAACACCTTAGTAGATGCTCACGAAGCTATAATTGCCGACATAGTGAATTTGAATCCCGTGAAAGCTTCTTTGTTCTCTGATTTCTCAGGAAGCATTAAAAGTTTAGGGGCTTGGGGCGGAGATTTTGTTATGGTATCGTCGGCAGAAAATCCAACCGATTACTTTAAACAGAAAGGATATCACACCATCTTGTCTTATCAAGACATGATATTATAAAACAAAAAAAATCCTCATCTAACGATGAGGATTTTTTATTCTAGGTAATCTGTAATTTATTGTACAGACTCAGCTCTATTATCTTCAATTTCTGAAGCATCTTTTAAAGCTTCGTATAACTTAGTATTTACAGCATTTGCTTTTTGTTGCCCAACGCGGTTAGCAAAAGCTTGGTAGTTATCTAATTCTGTAGCTGCTGAAACTTTAGTAACTTCAACCATATACACTCCATTTTCTCCAACTACTAATTTAGAGGTTTCTCCTTCTTTTAAACCGAAAGCTGCACCAACAATAATTGGCTCTCTACCCGCACCAGAAATAGTAGGGTTTTTCATGTTTATAGAAGATGCTGTTTTAACCGTTTGATTTTCTTCTGAAGCTAATGCATCTAAAGTAGTCGCTTTTACACGGTCTATAATTAATGCGGCTTTTTTCTCTTTACGAATTTTAGGAACAACAATTGCAGATGCATTATCTGTAGACATTAAACCTGCTTCGTTTTTATTTGTAAGTTGAACGATTGCATATCCACCAGAGATATTGAAACGTTTAACATCTCCTACTTTAGTTTCTTCGTCAAAAGTCCAACGTACGATTTGACGCTGATTGCTTAATCCAGGAATGTTTTCTTGAAGAATTTCAATTCCTTTTACTGGACGAACAGAATAGTTATTTTCTTTAGATACTGCTTGGAAATCTTTATCTGCTATAGCGATTTCAAATTTAGAAGCATCTCTAAATACTTTATCTATTGTTGCATCAGAAGGCTCGATTTCTCTAGCGATAGTTGCAATTTTAACAGCGCGTTCTGTAGCTGTTTGATCTAATATTTCAATAACGTGAAAACCGAAATCTGTTTTTACAACACCGATATCACCTTTACGATTTTCGAAAGCATAGTCTCTAAATTCTGGCACCATTGCATTGTATGTAAACCAGTCTAAAACACCATCGTTTTCATTACTTACTTTATCTGCAGATAATGATAATACATCTGCAAATTTAGAAGGATTTCCTTTTATAACAGCCATTATACTATCTGCTGTTTTTTTAGCTTCAACTTGCGTTTGAACAGTTTCTACTGTAGCCGCACGAGATCCTAAAAACGGAATTAAAATATGTCTAGCTTTAGCTGAGTCTGGTAAGAATTTTTCTTCAACTAATTTAGATAATTTAAAGAAGCCATTATCTTTATAAGGTCCGAATGTACTTCCTACACTCTTGTTATATAAGTTATCTGCTAAGTTTTTTGGTAACGCCGATTTGAAAACAAAACGGTTATCGTATTTAATATCTGAATTAGAATTTACAAATGTTTCTACATCCTTAACCTGAGCAAATCCTAAAATAGTATCGTTGGTTTTTGTAAGATCGTTATAAACTACAGAGTTGTTTAACATATTAGTTAATGAAGTAGAAATCTCTTTTTCATCTTCTAATGAAGCAACCTCTCTAAATTCCACATAATTAATATCTCTAGAAGCTTCTACTTGAAATTCTTTTTTGTGATCTTTTATGTAACTAGAAATTTCCGATTTAGACACCGCAACAGTACTATCTGCTATCGCGCTAAAAGGAATTTGTACATATTTAATATCAACCTTGTTATTTTCTAAACCATGCTCCACTTTACCTTCTGCTAAAGTTCCAGTTACACCAGCCTTTACCATATTAATATAGTCTTGTTGCATACCTGCTGCAGCGATAGATTGTTCGTAATCTACCCATTGTTGGTAACCTTCGGCAGACGTTGCTTTTAGTGTAGCAATGTATTCATTAAGCTTATTTTCATCAAATAGACCAGCTTCGTTTTGAAATTCTGGGCTACCTGCTAAATTTGTTTTTAACAAGTTTCTCATTTGGTCACGTTCTACCGTAAATCCTAAAGAGTTGTATTGAGACTCCATTACAGCTTGTCTTAATTCTTGATTCCAAACCGTATTCATTGCTTGTGTGTTAGTCACACCCTGTCCCATTTGTCTTTGTGCGAATTCTACTTTACGCAAAAAGTCTTCTCTAGAAATTTCTTTCCCATTTATTGTAGCAACAACACTCTGAGATTTATTTGCTAATGCATCACCATTTTGGAATAAACCAGAAAGTACAAAAGAGAATAAAGCTAAAGCGATAATAAGGATTAAGAAAAGTGAACGTTGTCTAATTTTATTTAAAACTGCCATTGGTCATTTAAATTATATGAAATATTGGGCGCGAAAATACCATTTTCCTTTTAATTATAAAAGGAGAAAACATCAATAATTCATTTAATTTGTACCAATTAGAGAATTTATTCTCCCTTTACAATGGTAAGTGCGACTAAGTCAATTTTAGTATTGGACACTTCTAGAATACTAAAGCGAAAATCCCCTATAACGACAACTTCATTTTTACTTGGAATTTCTTCAGTATGATTTACAATAAAGCCTCCTAAAGTGCCGTAGTTTTCACTCTCAGGAATATTTAATTTGTAATTTTCGTTTAAATAATCGATTTCGAATCGTGCAGAAAAAGTATAATTCTCATCGTCTATTTTTTCTTCAATTAAGTCAATGGTATCGTGCTCGTCTTCAATTTCTCCAAACAATTCCTCTACAATATCTTCAACAGTCATTATTCCAGATGTCCCACCATATTCGTCTATAACCACCGCAATACTTTTACGCTTTTTAATCAGGATACTTAATATATCTTTCACTAACATGGTTTCTGGTACAAACTCTACAGGAAGTAAAATAGACTTTATTGTTTTGGGCTTTTTAAAAAGCTCGAACGAATGCACGTATCCAAGAATATCGTCTATGGTATCTTTATACACAATAATTTTAGAACAGCCGGTTTCTGTAAACAGACTATTTAAAACTCGTGGAGATTCCTGAATTTCGACTGCAATTATTTCTGTTCTAGGCACCATGACTTCACGTGCTTTCACTTCGGAAAACTCTAGCGCATTTTGAAATATTTGAATTTCAGAATCGACTTCGTCATGCTCTTCAACAGACTTCATTTGTTCTGTAATATAGTTTCCTAATTCTACCTTGGAGAATGCCAATTGCACTTGGTCGCCTTCCGTTTTAAAGAAACGTCTCAATACAAAATTAGATACCCAAAGCACAAAGTCTGATATCCAAGAAAAGAAACCATAAAATATGTAAGCCGGAACTGCAAAAAATTTAATTAATGTATTAGCGTATATCTGAAAGAATACTTTTGGTAAAAATTCGGCAGTTATTAAAATAACTAGTGTAGATATAACGGTTTGCGTTAGCAGACTTAAATCATTCAACATATAAGTAATAAATGTCGAATTTGATGGTAACATGGATTGAAACCAATTAACGAGCAAATCGCCCATAAAAAACCCATAGATAACCAAAGCAATATTGTTACCAATTAGCATGGTTGCAATAAACTTTGAAGGTTTAGCCGTAAGTCTTGTTAAGACATTAGCTAAAAATCCATCTTGTTTTTTCTCGATTTCGATATGTATTTTATTGGAAGACACATAGGCAATTTCCATACCCGAAAAAAAAGCAGATAGAATTAACGATACTACGATAATGATGATTTCTGGACTCATCTAAAACAATTAGTCTTTATTATCGAATTTCTTGTTGAACCTCTTCCTGAAGAAAAACATAAATATAGCGGCACCAGCAAGCAATAACGATCCATAATCTACAACTCCTGTTATCATGTATTTATTTACAACCTGATATAAGAACACAACGGCAAATATTAAATATGCGTATTGAAAGAACTTAAATGATTTATTCATGGTAAAAATTTAATTTGAAACAAAGGTAACTAAATTATTCATCAAGTGTGATAATTCCATTAATTTCAAGAACTTCTGCTTCTTTAAAGTTAGCATCAGAATCGAAACCATTTCCATGTATTAAATCGCCATCTGTTCTAAAGGTTACAGGCTGGTTGGTAGATAACCATTGTTTATTTTGGTCGTAGTATAACTGATCGCCAAACAGAGTATCGTTTAAGTAGGTTGCTAATACAACATTCCCTTGTAAATCGATTAAACCCGTTTTGTCGTACGCTATAGCATAATCGGCTAAAACCGTACTTTTATTATTGTCTTTATCGAATAGATATAATGTAATGCCTTCTGTAAATTCCGAATATGGAAATTCTCGATTAGAATAATCTAGCATTTTCGGACTAATTAAATTGGCTTTTACTTTTCCTGAATCGGTATATTTAAGGTCGATATTCTCTGCTATACCCACTGGAACGTTAAAAGCAACCTCTGGTTTTAAATCTACAGCACAGGAAAAAAACATGGTCATAGCAAAAGCTATGACCATGAAAAAAATATTATGATGTTTTGATAACATATTAAATGTTTGGTACTGTTACGCTAGAACCAATCCAACATCCGATTTTAATGGTTTGACCACCATTTCCTTCAGAGAAGATATCAGATTTTTGCGGTGCTTTAGCTCTATAACTTGTAGCCGATTGCGCTGCGTGAGATTTTAAAGTTGGATCTACACGTCCTGCCTTCGCAGCTTCGTCTGCTGCTAACCAGAATACAGCACGTTTGTTAAATGTTGTTGTTCCACAATCGTTAGCACTTGCGGCATACATGGCTGCAATTTGTAAGTGAGGACGACCGTTAGATGGGTTTAAACTTAAAGACTCACGGTAATAGCTTCTAGCTTTAGAATATACGCCGCTTCTCTTTAACTTATCTGCAATCTTACTATATAATTTTGCTTTCTTGTAGTTGTCTGTTTCTAAACTTAATGCTTGCTCGTAGTATTTAAGAGCTTCGCTAGATTTGTTTTCTTTATCTTTTAATAACCCTAAGAAGTATGCAGAGTTTGCAGATGGGTTTAAATCGTGATATGCATTTACTATTTTAAAGTATAATGGGTCACTAGTACAATCTTTCTCAGACATTTTACCAGCTGCTCTTTGTAACCAAACAGCATCTGTTTTGTTTGCTTCGAAATCTTTTTGGTATAATGGAATTAAATTCTCACAGTTTGCACGTTCACCTAATTTACCATTAATACTTCCACCAATTTTATCGTAAGCATCTAAATAACTAGAGTAGTATTTTTTATACTTTACTTCGGTACTTGTTAAAGCTGTACCAGCTTCTTCTTTAGCGATTAATTTATTTAAATCTTCAGAATAGTTTTTTACTTCTTCGTCTACACGTTCAGTAACATCATCGTATTTATTAAATAAATCTTGAGCTGTTTTTTGTTTAGCATCATACAAATCTACCATTAAAGAAAAGTATGTATATAAACCTTTAGGATTTTTAAAGTGTTCCTTGTCTGTAGTATAAGCTTTATCAAATGCATTATAAACTTCAAGGTCAGACAATCCTAATTCTGCTTTATTATCATACATTAACTGAGCTTTATCAGTTAAAACCTCACCTTGGGTAGTTCTAGATGGGAAATTCACCAATTCTTCATCCCATAGTTTCATTAGATCTTCTATGTAAGCCTTTTTTTCTGCTCCGGTAGAATTCTCAATTTTATAATCTAAAATTTTGTTACCATCAATAATAATTGCTTTATTATATTTAGGACATGCTTTCCTTACTTCCATCCAAGGCGTATAAGCTGCATCAAAATTCTTTGCTTTCACATATTCGTGAAAAATAGACAATTTGGTAGGACATTCTTCTTGACCTTGTGCGAAACTGTTAGTCAGTCCCAAGCATAGCAATGCTACTATTAAAGTAACTTTCATTTTCATAATTTTTATTTTTGCGTAATAGTTAATCAAATTTTCGTTTTACAAACCATCTATCATTTAAAGATAAACTTATGCTAAAGTTAATAAAGTTTTCTTGAATTAAATTCTTAGAAGTAGTACCTCTTTTTCCGAATTCAACACCAATGTTCGCATTAGAAAAAATAGTCCCTAATGGTAACCCTGCACCAAAAGATATGCCAAACTCGTTAATCTCCTCTTCATTAATCACTAAACCTGTCTTTTGAGTTCTAAAACCGGCACGATATACAACACGATTCCAGTAGCCTGTAAACGCATTATATTTCGGAATATAAAATCCTCCTACAGATAATCCAAAGGCATCTTCATACTCTACATTATTACTTTCAGTACGGTCATTAGTTACGTCGCTAGTATTCTCAAAGGTTGTTTCTACCCCGACAAACCAATGTCTTGGTTGTCCGATTCCTGTTCCTATAGAAAACCTTGAGGCCACATCTACATCTGTTTCTAACATGCCTGCATCAATAAGCGATTGCTCGCCATCTATGGTACTTACTACAGTTTCTGTTTGCGCTGCTGAATTTACAATAACCGTAGAAAATGATCTAGAATTTTTAGACTTAAAAGTACTACTAGGTGCATACGTTGCTGAAGACACCCATTCAAAGTCATCGAAAATAAGTGTTTTATAGGTCATACCAAAATTAAAACTTAATCCGCTTAAATCCGATCTATTATTTTGTCTTGTTTGGTAACTTATTAACTGGCCATCGGTATCGTAAATATACTGAAGAATATTATTTTTAATATTCCCGAAGCCGTATTGTGCATCTACACCAATACTTAACTCTTTTGTTACTAAAAATCCTGCAGAAAGAAATGCTTTATTTAAACCACCTTCTCCTGTAAAGCGGTTTTGAAGATCGCCATTATCGTAATTTGTTTGAAGTTTATAACCTACAGATGAATAAGGCATAAGCCCAAAACCAACACCGAAGCGTCCTACGGGTAAGGATAAGGCTATATAATCGAAGGTTGAAGAACTTGCATTATCTGAAACGCCATTCTCTTCCATTGAAGAACTAGTATGACTCCCTCCAATAGAAAATTTCACTGGACGACTTTCGCCACCATACATTTTTAAATTCTCTGATGCGTAAGAAGCGGGATTGCGTAAATTAACATGTATACTATCACTGTAGATACTAAGCCCTCCCATACTTTTATTTTCGACAGTCCCTTTAAATTTAAGGTTTCCAATACCATAGTATGAATAGGGTGAAGCTGTACCACTATTTTGAGCATAACTATTAACTGCAAATGCAGCAATAAAAACTAATACAAGTTTTTTAATCATTCGTGTGAATTAAATTGTAAAATTGAGTTCAATCCTTCTAAAAGAAAATTCGAGTTCGCAAATATGCCACTTTTTAATTGCTTTGACAAGAAATTAGTGTCACCTCCTGTTAAAATAACTGTTAAATCTCTATATTTTCCTTGGTAAATTGAAATGTTCCCATCGATTTCATTTAAAATTCCAAACACTACTCCAGAATGAATGGCAGCATTTGTAGAATTCCCTACAATATCCATGGGTTCTTCCGGAACTAACAACGGTAATTTTGCCGTATAATTGTTTAAAGCCTTGTATCTTAATTGTAATCCTGGAGAAATTCCACCTCCAAAATATATATTGTCCTCAGACACAAAATCATAGGTAATGCATGTTCCTGCATCTATAACCAGTACATTTTTATTTTTATATTGCTCTACGGCGGCGCTAACCAAAGCAATACGATCTATACCCAATGTTTTAGGTGTTGCATACTGGTTAGAAAACGGTACTGGAGTGTCGTGATCTAATAGTAATACGCGACATGCTTTTTGTACAGCTAAAACATCCGATTTTGTTAAATTTCCAACCGAAGAGAGTATCCCTTTCTCTATCGCTGGGTAGATTTCAATAAAATTTTGAAAATTTTTTAAAAAATTTTCTGTGTCTACTATTTTTTTATCTACAATTCTATTTGCTTCAAAAACAGCTAGTTTCACAAAAGAATTTCCGCAATCTATTATTAAATTCATAGAAAATATTTGAAATACGAATCTACGAAAGCATTTTTTTATAAAAAACATTTGGAGAAGAATAAAAAGGTTGTATATTTGCACTCGCAATTACGCACTGGTGCCTTAGCTCAGTTGGTAGAGCAAAGGACTGAAAATCCTTGTGTCCCTGGTTCGATTCCTGGAGGCACCACCAGAAAACCCTGAAAACATTATGTTTTCGGGGTTTTTGTTTTTGTAGTCATTCCTTAAAACATATCTGCACCTTGGCCAAACGCCTGTTACATACGTTTTTTTTTAAGCCAATTTTATTTCTAATTGAGACCACAATCCACGTGAACCTTTAGTATTTTTACCATTGAACTCTATCATAAATCGTTATGGCAATCATTGGCAATATTATAAAAGGTGTTATTCAAATTAAAGACACGCTTACTCCAGAATCTAATCCTGTTGAAAATCAAAAGGAAGTTTTAAAATCACTTCTTGAAACCGCTAAAGACACGGCCTTCGGGAAACACTATAAATTTGAAGCCATTTTAGAGCATGACGATTTTCAATCTCAGTTTTCTAAAACCATTCCCTATTTCGATTATAATAAAATAAACGACGAATGGTGGTACCGCTTACACCAAGACGAAAGTGATATTACTTGGCCTGGAAATCCTGATTATTTTGCACTGAGTTCTGGAACCACAGGAAAAACAAGTAAACGTATTCCTGTAACACAGGATATGATTGAGTCTATTAAAAATGCGGGAATACAGCAAGTATTTGCTTTAAACGCATTCGATTTGCCTCCAGATTTCTTTGAAAAGGAAATTATGATGTTAGGAAGCTCTACCGATTTAATTGAAAAAGAAAACCATAAAGAAGGTGAAATTAGCGGTATTAGCGCGAGTAACATTCCGTTTTGGTTCCGTGGGTATTACAAACCTGGAGAAGATATATCTAAAATAGACGATTGGGACGAGCGTGTAGATCGTATTGCCGAAAATGCCAAAAATTGGGATATTGGAGCGCTAAGCGGGATACCGTCTTGGCTAGAACTCATGCTTAAAAAAGTAATAGACTACCACAATCTTAATAATATTCACGATATATGGCCAAACCTTCAAGTATACACCTCTGGTGGTGTCGCTTTTCAGCCTTACGAAAAAAGCTTTAACGCCCTAATGGGGCACCCAATTACCATTATTGATACGTATTTAGCTTCCGAAGGATTTATCGCATTTCAAGCGCGTCCCGAAACAACATCGATGCAATTAGTGACAGATAATGGTATTTACTTTGAATTTGTACCACTTAAACCTGAATACATTTTAGAAGACGGATCGTTAACAGACGATGCACCATGTATCACTTTGGCAGATGTAGAACTAGATGAAGATTACGTATTAATTATAAGCACAGTTGCTGGAACGTGGCGCTATATTATTGGCGACACCATTATGTTTACAGACATAGAACGTGCCGAAATAAAAATTACAGGGCGTACCAAATTCTTCCTTAACACTGTAGGTTCTCAGCTTTCTGTGAATAAGATGAATGACGCCATGTTGCATTTAGAAGAACAATTCGATATGAAGATCCCTGAATTCACCATTTGCGCGAAGGAATTCGAAGACGGGTTTTACCATTGTTGGTATTTGGGTACCGATAATACAAACCAAGACGTTCAGGCCATTTCCGAAGCCATTGACACCTATTTAAAAGAAGCAAATAAGAATTATGCTGTAGCCCGTTCTAAAGCGCTACAGGGTTTAAAAGTAAAACTGATTAAACCCGAAATATTCTCAGATTGGAATGCTAAAAACAAAAAGAAAGGTGGACAAGTAAAAATGGAACGCGTAATGAATGAGGATAAATTTAAAACTTGGGAAGATTTTGTTAACCCATAATACTTATTGGGTTTCAAGCTTTTTGTCGCGCTCTTCAATTAACAACATAATTTCTTCTGGAGATAGGTAGAAACGTTTTATTCTATCTTTATAGCTATTAGGAATGTTAGCATTATCCAGAATGAAGTTTTTTGTAGCGATAATATAATCTTCCATACCATGAATAATTGCAAACGAGTCTGCATTACGCTCAGCTTCTCTTATAAATTTACCCGAAAACAGATATTTAAATCCGAATATAATTAAGCCAAAAGTCGTACGATTCTGATAATCGCAAATATGCCCCAACTCATGACCCAACCAACCAATAATAACGTTAGATGGAATTAGTTTGGTTGAAAACTCGGAGTTGGAAATTTTAATTTTCTTACTGATAAATATCACATAGCGTCTCCCCTTTTTTCCTATTAATAAACTAGAAAATTGAGGTTGCGCTTGCATGGTCGATTTTTTGATTTCCTTTTTAAATCGAATATCAATCTCGACATCTTGCAATTCAGGATAAAAAGCTAAAGCCGCTCGAGCTTCCTTTTCTATAGATTCTGGTACAGTATGATTTTTTGAAATAGATACAGTAGGCATAGTTTGAGATTGAAATAGAATGACACTTAGAATTAAACAACATTTTAAAAGTAAAGTCTTCACGGTTCTATTCATTTGATGGGCCTTGGGCAGAAACCTCACTCTGAGCATTTCCTCCTAAAAATCCTTCAGGGAAATCCAAAGTACGTATTGGGAATGGTATATTAATATCGTTAGCATCAAACACTTCTTTTATTGCAATTATGGCTTCAGATTTTGCCTTTGCAACTTGTAGTGCCGATGTAGATTTTATCCAAAAACGCGTTTCAAAATTAATAGAACTATCTGCAAACTCGTTATACATAAAAATCACCTCCTGCTTACTAGTTACCGCATCAAAGCGCTCTACAATGGTTTTTACCACTAAATCTCTAACAAACTTTAAATCGGAATCGTAATGTACTCCACATTTTAAAATTACACGAGATTGCGCCGTAGTCGAATAGTTTTTTATAGGACTATCTACTACCATTTTATTTGGAATATATACCAAATTATTATCCGATTGCTTTAACGTTACCGAACGTAAATCAATATTGGTAATCTCACCTTCATAACCATTACTCTCTATCCAATCTCCATATTTAAAAAAGTGAATATAAGATAGCACTACACCAGAATAAAAATTAGCTAAAGCACCTTGTAAGGCCAAACCAACAGCTAAACCTAATACTCCGGCCCCTGCCAAAACAGTATTTAAAGCTTTATCTAAATTTAAAATTCCGAGAACAATAAAAAGCCCTATAATAACAACTACAGCAGATACTAACTTAGAGATCAAGTTTTTCATTGACCGCTGCATACTACTTCTGTCTAATAATTTTAGAACAAGTTTATTAATCTGTTTAGATAGAATTAATACGAAAGTAAATACGATTATGGCAATAATAAAGTTTGGAAGTGCTATAATAATACTATCGAGCCAATGGTCGAGCTTAGATAACATCTTAGACCAAGCTTCTAATAATTTGTCTTTCATATTCATATTACGTGATTTCCTATTTTATTTTAGGATTGATAAGGTACTAAAATAAATCATACCCCCATTAACGCATTTGGTTTTAAAATCGTCGCCATCAGAAAAACAAGCGAACTACCTATCCGTAACAACTTAAAAATCAACAACAAAACAACGACATCTTCTAATCTCTTAAATCTGATTGAAACTCAATAGAAATGCTATTTTATTAGACGTTTTACAAGCGCACTCAATGTTAGTCCTTGTATTAAAATGGAAAAAACCACAAGCATATAGGTAATTACTAAAAATAATTCCCTGTGCATCTCACTTGTTAAACTTAAAGCCAATGCGATTGAGATACCTCCTCGCAATCCGCCCCAAGTCATAATTTTATTCGTTTTAGATCTAAAATCTAATCGTTTTTCGAATATACTTATAGGCCCCTTTAACGAAATATATCTGCTTATTAAGGCTATTGGAATCGCTAATAATCCTGCAAAAATGTAAGCCCACTGAAATTCCAACACAAGCATCTCCATCCCTATTAATACAAACAAAATGGTATTGAGTAAGATATCGACAAGCTCCCAAAACTTATCTACATAGTTCTCCGTTATTTCGGACATTGCAGAGCCTCTTACCGTATCGTTCCCCACAACTAATCCAGCGGTTACCATGGCTAAAGGCGCAGACAAATGCATTTTTTGAGCGATTACAGTTCCTAACATTACGGTCGCCAAAGTAATAATCACTTCCACATCGTAATCGTCTATAGATTTCATCAACCTATAAGTACCATATCCTAGAAGTAATCCTAGAATTACACCTCCAATAACTTCCCGCACAAATAATTCTAAAACCTCATTTACTTGAATACCTCCTGCCCCTGTTGCATTAGCGATCTGGAAAATGGTTAAAAATACGACAACTCCAACACCATCGTTAAACAATGATTCTCCAACAATCTTAGCTTCTAAATCTTTTGGAACTCCAACTTTTTTCAAAATTCCAAGCACCGCAATTGGATCTGTTGGAGAAATTAAGGCTCCAAAAAGCAGACAGTAAATTAAATCGACATTCATATTCAGGAGCGAAAGTACACCGTATACCAATCCTCCAATTAAAAAGGTACTCAACAAAGTGCCTACGGTTGCAAAAACCAAAACGGGCCAACGCTGAATTTTTAATTGTTCGAAATTAGTATGTAAAGCTCCTGCAAACAGCATAAAACTTAACATAACATCTAGCAAGACTGCCCGAAAATCGATCTCTGTAATTAACTTACGTTCGGCCAGCAATAATGTTTTATCGATAGTAGCTATAGCCAAAACAACTAAGGTAAATACCAAAGTAATTAACATTAAACCAATAGTATTTGGTAATTTTAAAAACCTAACATTAATATATCCAAAAGCGGCTGCAAGAGAGACAAGAGTGGTGATAATTATAAAATAATCCATGTAGCGTGTTTAGTGATATTAAAATAAATGATAATTAAGCAGATTAACAAGATGTTAGTATATTCAATTTTAGAAAACAGTAAATTAGCTGTAAATAATTAACAAAACAAACGACATAAACATTATGCAAAAGACATATTACGATCCAGCCGACCTAAAAAAATTCAGTAAAATATCTGATTGGAATGAAGAATTAGGAGAAAAATTTTTCGACTATTACGGAAAAGTTTTTGAAGAAGGCGCGTTAACCGAACGTGAAAAATCGCTAATTGCCCTAGCCGTATCACACACTGTACAATGTCCGTATTGCATTGACGCTTACACAGGCGACGCGTTAAAACGAGGAATAACAAAAGAAGAAATGATGGAAGCCTTACATGTTTCGGCAGCTATTCGTGGTGGCGCTTCTTTAGTTCACGGCGTACAAATGATGAATAAAGTGAACAAATTAGAAATGTAAGTTTAAGGCTGAGAGCCACAATTTTCTCATCCTTTTAATCGAAGCCTGAAATAAAATTAGAGTATTAAATCATTTTACGTACGAGAATACAATATACATGACGCAACAATCACTTCATAAGCGCGAAAATAAATTAGCCCAAAGCAACAAACAATTAGATATCCTTTCTAGCGGTATATTTGAAAACGGAGAACTCCCCACGTTCAAGGCGAAAACATCGGAATCTAATGCCTTTCCCATAATTGCCAAACCTGTGGAAATTCTCCAAATAAACGTGGGTTACATGTGTAATCAAGTGTGCGAACATTGCCATGTAGATGCAGGTCCTGACCGTAAGGAAACCATGACTCGTGAGACCATGCAACAATGCTTAGACATTATAAAAACAACTGCTGCACATACCTTAGATTTAACAGGTGGCGCTCCAGAAATGAACCCTAATTTTAGATGGTTTGTAGAAGAAGCTTCTAAGGCGGGTGTTAAAGATTTTATTGTCCGCTCGAACTTAACAATTATCCGCGCCAATAAAAAATATCACGATTTACCCGAATTTTTCAAAAAACACAACATTCATGTGGTGAGTTCCATGCCTCATTGGACTAAAGGTAAAACAGACAAACAACGTGGCGAGGGTGTATTTAATCAGTCTATTCAAGCCCTTAAAGACTTAAATGCAGTAGGCTACGGTATGCCTAACAGCACATTAAAACTAGACCTAGTGTATAATCCGTCGGGTGCATTTTTACCAGCGAATCAATCGGCTATGGAGAAAGATTTTAAGAAGGCATTATTAGAAGATTTCGACATTCAGTTTCATAATTTATTTGCGATTACTAATTTACCTATCAGTCGGTTTTTAGATTATTTAATTGCTTCAGAAAATTATGAAGATTATATGTATGCATTGGTTGAAGCCTATAATCCGCAGGCCGTAAAAAGCGTCATGTGCATAAATACACTCTCTATTAGTTGGAATGGCTATTTATACGATTGCGATTTTAACCAAATGCTAGAGCTACCAGTAAATAGCAAAGTAAAACACATTTCGGAATATAACGAAGACTTACTAACTGGAAGGGAAATAATTACTTCACAACATTGCTATGGTTGCACGGCAGGTTCTGGAAGTAGTTGCCAAGGTAGTGTCGCATAATTCTTATATTTATATTTTATTATTAATACGTTTTAAACCATGGGATTTTTCACCTCTAACGATCAAGAAAACGACGATGAAGCTATTGCAACATTTCATTTTCCAACCTCTAAAAAAGCACTTATTATTTTCGCCAGAAATCCAGAATTAGGCAAATGCAAAACGCGTTTGGCTAAAACTATTGGAGACGAGAATGCTTTAGAAATTTATAAAATGCTTTTACAGCATACCGCAAAAATTGCCGAAAAAGTAAAAGCAGATCAGTTTGTGTATTATTCCGAACACATTCATAAGAATGACACTTGGGACGATACAAATTTTAGAAAAAAACTGCAACAAGGTAACGATCTTGGCGAACGGATGAAGCATGCGTTTTCAGACTTATTTCAGAACAACTACCAGAAAGTCATTATTATTGGTAGCGATATTTTAGATTTAAATGCTGAGATTATAGAGGATGCTTTTAGTCAATTAGAATATCACGATACCGTAATTGGCCCAGCCAAAGATGGTGGTTATTACCTATTAGGCATGAAAACTTTACATGCTAATTTGTTTGAAAATAAATCTTGGGGCACCGAAACCGTATTACAAGATTCACTTAAAAACTTAGAGAACAAATCGGTTTATTTATTAGAAGAATTAAATGATATCGATACATTTGAAGACATAAAAGATTATCCTCAATTTAAAAAATTTATTACACATCATGATAAAATACATTAACGAAACCACAGAATACTTACAAAATAAAGGCTTCGACAAACCTGAGATTGGTATTATACTAGGCACTGGATTAGGAAAATTATTAGACGATGTTTCTATAATTCATGAAGTTAGTTATAACCAAATACCTTACTTCCCGACAGCAACTGTAGAATTCCATAAAGGAAAACTAATTTATGGCGAATTAGAGGGTAAAAAAGTGATTATAATGCAAGGTCGTTTTCATTTATACGAAGGCTATACCTTACAAGATATTACATACCCTGTTCGTATTATGAATCAGTTAGGAATTCACACGCTATTAGTATCTAATGCTTCTGGAGCAGTGAATTTGGATTATGCTAAAGGTGATATTATGTTAATAGACGACCATATTAATTTACTTGGTGGTTCTCCTCTAGCTTTTAAAGGAGTCTCTAAATTAGGTGAGCGTTTTGCAGATATGAGCGCACCTTACGACAAGGACATTAATACCAAGTTTAAAAACATCGCAAAAGCACACGACATTACCCTGCACGAAGGCGTTTATGCAAGCATGTTGGGCCCTCAGTTAGAAACCCGAGCAGAATATCGCATGCTTAAAATTTTAGGTGCAGATGCTGTTGGAATGAGTACCGTACCTGAAGTTATTGTTGCCAATCATTTAAAATTAAAAGTTGCAGCGGTTTCTGTGATTACAGACAAAGGCGATCCTGACAATTTACAACCTGTAAATATTGAAGAAATTATAGAAGTAGCCGAAAAAGCAGAACCAAAAATGATTACCCTCTTTAAAGAACTAATAAAAACAATTTAGAGAGACTTAAAAAGCAAGTTACACACTTTATTTCATCTTGTTTTCTTGAGTAAACACATACAAGAAAACAAGATTTTTTTATGGAAAAATATACAGACCTTATTCAAAACTCTTACTCCGGCTATTGGCGGTATTTAAAACACGAATTAATTTCGGTAAACCATTGGGATAATTATTTCTATGGTCTTATCCTTATTTCGCTCATGGTTTGGGGCTTAGAAATTGCATTTCCTTGGCGTAAAAATCAGTCCATATTTAGGAAAGATTTTTGGCTAGACACATTTTATATGTTCTTCAATTTCTTTCTGTTAAATTTAATTGTCCTCATTGCACTATCAAATACCGTAGCCGAATTATTTAACGATTTGCTTTCTGTTTTTGGACTAACGCTAACCGATTTCCAAGTATTAGAAATTAGTAAATTACCCAAGGCGCTCGGTTTATTCATCTTTTTTATAGTCAGCGATTTTGTGCAATGGAATACGCATAGATTATTGCACCATATTCCGTTATTGTGGAATTTCCATAAAGTGCACCATTCTGTAAAAGAAATGGGGTTTGCAGCACATTTACGCTATCACTGGATGGAGCCCGTGGTATACAAATCCCTGCTTTATATTCCTATAGCCATAATTGGCGGATTCGATGCTCAAGATGTTGCCCTAGTACACTTTTTTGCTATAGCCATCGGCCATTTAAATCACGCGAATTTAGGATGGGATTACGGACGGTTAAAATATATTCTAAACAACCCTAAAATGCATATTTGGCACCATGCAAAAGACCTACCACCGACTTCAAAATACGGGGCAAATTATGGTATTACATTAAGTATTTGGGACTATATTTTTAAAACAGACTATATACCGCATAGCGGAAGAGACATTGAATTAGGTTTTCACGGAGACGAACATTTTCCTAAAGATTTTATTAACCAGGAGCTTTATCCATTAAAAAAACAAGATGATTAAAAATATTATAATTGCCGTATTTATATGTTGTACTACTTCGCTTTTTGCTCAGCAAATCGATCATACACCATGGACCACATTTTTAACCGAAAATGTAGACCCGGACGGACATGTTAATTACAAGACTATTAAACAACATCCCGACAGTTTAAATAGGTATCTAGACCTTCTGTCTGCAAGTAAACCGGATTCTAGTTGGACTAAAAACGAAACTTTAGCATTCTGGATTAATGCATATAATGCGTTTACCATAAAACTCATAATCGATAATTATCCGCTTAAAAGCATAAAGGACATAAAAAATCCATGGGATAAAAAATTTATTTCTATACATAACAAAAGCTATTCTTTAGGAGATATAGAACATGAGATTTTAAGAAAACTAGACGAACCTAGAATACATTTTGCCATTGTTTGTGCCTCAGAATCTTGTCCGAAATTATTAAACAAGGCCTATACGCCAACCCAATTAAACACGCAGTTAGATGCAGCCGCCGTATCATTTATTAATTCTAACAAAAACCAATTAACGCCTGATGCTGTTAAACTGTCTAAAATTTTCAAATGGTTTACAGAAGATTTTGAAACCAACGGTACCTTAGTTGAATTTATTAATAAGTACGCCAAAACTAAAATTAATCCTACTAAGCGTATATCTTATTTAGATTATAATTGGAATTTAAATGAATAGTATTTCTATTGTAATCCCCGTTCTAAATGAAGCAGGAACCATTGACAAATTAATTCCGTATCTGTTAAAAAATTCTTCACCAGATAACATATCCGAAATTATAGTAGTTGATGGTGGTAGCACAGATGGCACGCAACATCTTGTACAATCATTTCCAGACGTGAGACTTGTAAATTCAGAAAAGGGACGAGGAACACAAATGAATGCAGGCGCGCATTCTGCAAAAGGAAACATTCTGTATTTTTTACATGCCGATTCTTATCCGCCTAAAAATTTCGATAATCACATTTTACAAACCATTAGTAAAACATCGCAAGCCGGTTGTTTTAAAATGACATTTAACTCCTCGCACTGGTGGCTAAAATTAGCAGGCTGGTTTACGCAGTTTTCATGGAAAATAAGTCGTGGTGGAGATCAGAGTTTATTTGTATTCAAATCTCTATTCGATGCTCTTGGCGGTTACAACACAGATTACAAAATCTATGAAGACAACCATTTTATAAATACGCTTTATAAGGTAACTAAATTTACAGTTATTCAGGAACAATTAACCACCTCGGCAAGACGTTACCACTGCAAAGGTCTTTGGACATTACAATATCATTTTTCAATTATTCATTTAAAATATAGTTTGGGTGCTTCGCCTAAAGCACTGCATAACTACTATTTAAAGTATGTAAATGTTAAAAAACAATAAAAATAGCCTAATAAAATTCTAAAGTGTATTCATCGTTTCATGTATTAAATTACTTTCACATAAAACTATCCATATGAAACACCACTATCTTCTAATCTTTGCTTTTTTTATCTTATTTGCATCACCTATCCTCGCCCAAACCGAAATTCATGCCAGAGTTTTAGATTCTACCAATAAAGAACCTATTGCTTACGCGACCATATCTTATAATAATTCTACGGGTGTTATAAGTAATGACGTTGGGCAGTTTCAACTGCAAATAAACACATCACTTACTGCGCAGGATTCCTTATTTTTTAGTTGTTTGGGTTACGAATCAAAACAATTTCCAGCCCATACATTTAAAGATAGTATAGTATATTTAAAACCTAAATCTATCGAGTTAAAAGAAGTCATGCTCTTCAATAAAAATTACACGGTAGATGAAATTATTGATAAAGTTGAAGACCATTTAGAGAAGAATTACGCCGTAGATTACGAAAAAAGCACCCTCTTTTTTAGGGAATCTTATGGATCTACTATTCTTAAAAAATCGGTTAAAATTAAAGCATCTACCATCCCTGAATTCAATCAAGAATTAACCGATAGTATAATTAACGACGTGCCATTAGAGTCGTATCATTATACCGAAGTACTTGGCGAATTCTATAAGAATCGCACAGATAAAGACCAAGATACTATTAATAAACTCGAGATTTTAAAAGCATCAGAACTTTATGATAAAAATAATGAAATGACCTTCGAGGCATACGAAAAAAAACTAAATGCTATTGTACAAAAGCACGTCAAGCGCGATTCGTATTTCAAAATTAAATCGGGGTGGTTCGGAACCAAACAAGATATAGATTCTTCATTTTTTCAAAACGAATCAGATCAAAAAACAGACGACTATATAAAGGCTGAACAGAAAAAAGAAGAGGACAGGAAAAAGAATTTTTTAAAATATAGAAAACGCGGTATTAACGCCCTTGAACAAATCAGCTTCGTAAACGAAAAATCGTATTTAAACTGCATACATAAATCTAACAGATACGAATTTGAGCTCTTAGATTATTCTTTTTTAAACGATCAGTATGTATACAAAATAGCGTTTAAACCTAAACGTAGCGAAGACTATAAAGGTGTTTTATACATTAACACCAACGATTTTGCTGTAATTAGAATTGATTTTAAAAACGTAAAATCCTTAAAAACATTCAAATTACTTGGGGTTGGATTAGATGTTTATTTAAAACAAGGAAGCCTAATTTACGCAAAAAACAATGCTGATACTTACAGTTTAAAATATGCCGAAATACAAGGTGCTAATAAAACCAGTATAGACAGGCCTCTTAAAATTATTGAAAAAAACAAACACGTAAGAGGTCGTAGAAAACAAAACGAACTCTCGGCAGATATTAACTTTATAGTGACAAATCGTTACAAACGTGAAATGGTAGTTTTCGAAAATGAAGTTTTAACAGCAAGCGACTTTAATACTTTTAAAGAAAAAGCAAAAGTAGAGCCTATTTACCTTCCTACCTACGATCCAGAATTTTGGAAAGGCTATAATATTATAGAACCAAACAAAGCCATAAAAGACTTTAAAAGTATGGAGACTGAAGAAGAATAAAACCTTACGAAAGGAAATGATATTTATTTAGACTAAAACGGATGTTACTCAGAACATAAAATTAAATTCTGGGGCGATAAGATGAATTTAAAAACACAAAAGCAAATCCAAATAACTAATTATATTTGCTCCTTCTATTCTCAGAAACATTAGTATGTCTATAATTAAAGTTATTATTCCGGCGTATAACGAAGCCGATTCCATTGCACATGTTATTCAAGATATCCCCGATCTTGTTAATGAAATTATAGTTGTTAGCAACAATTCCAGCGACGACACCGAAAAAAATGCTAAGCAAGCTGGAGCAACTGTACTAACCGAAACAAATAAAGGTTACGGTTACGCCTGTTTAAAAGGCATGGATTACATCTCCAAACAAGAAGAAAAACCAGACATCATAGTTTTTTTAGATGGCGATTATAGCGATTATCCAGAACAACTAACCGAACTTATTGCGCCTATTTTAGAAGATAATATAGATTTTGTGGTGGGTTCTCGCGTTAAGCGTCTACGAGAATCTGGATCTATGACGGTTCCACAAGAGTTTGGTAACTGGTTAGCGACCTCTTTAATGCGAGTATTTTTTAAATCTACTTTCACCGACTTAGGACCTTTTAGAGCTATAAAATACGATAAACTACTAAACCTCAATATGATAGATAAAACATATGGTTGGACAGTAGAAATGCAATTAAAGGTTTTAAAACAGAACTTATCGTATTGTGAAATTCCTGTAAAATATAGGAATAGAATTGGGGTCTCAAAAGTTTCAGGGACAATAAAAGGTGCTATATTTGCAGGCATAAAAATTCTCTATTGGATTTTTAAATACAGTTTCAAAAAATGATTTTAGAAATTATCACAATTGCCATATACTCAACGTCTTTAGCATTAATATTCATGTATGCTTTAGCCCAATTAAACTTACTTTTAAATTATCTTTCTGCACATAAAAAGAACGATCAACTCCCGCCTTTAGACGTTTCTAAAGTGAATGAACTTCCAACAGTAACCATTCAACTACCTGTTTTCAACGAAATGTATGTTATGGATCGCTTGTTAGAAAATATAGCGACTATGGATTACCCGCAACATAAATTGGAAATCCAAGTTCTAGACGATTCTACAGACGAAACCGTAGAAACCACACGTGCTCATGTCGCAAAGCTAAAAGCAACTGGCTTAGATATTACGCACATTACCAGAACAGACCGTAGCGGTTTTAAAGCTGGTGCCTTAAAAGCAGGATTAGAAATCGCAAAAGGAGAATTTATCGCCATTTTCGATGCCGACTTTTTACCAGAATCAGACTGGTTATTACGTACTCTTCCGTATTTTAAGGATAGAAATATTGGGGTTGTACAAACCCGTTGGGGACATATAAACCGCGAATATTCTTTACTTACAAGAATCCAGGCCTTTGCTTTAGATGCTCATTTTACTTTAGAACAAGTAGGAAGAAATAGTAAAGGACATTTTATAAATTTTAATGGTACCGCCGGTGTTTGGCGTAAGGCTTGTATTCTAGATGCAGGAAACTGGGAAGGCGATACACTTACAGAAGATCTCGATTTAAGTTACCGTGCACAGCTTAAAAACTGGAAGTTTAAATACCTAGAAGATGTCGAAACGCCTGCCGAACTTCCCGTAGTAATTAGTGCGGCGCGTTCGCAACAATTTCGATGGAACAAAGGAGGTGCGGAAAACTTTAGAAAAATGCTTTGGCGCGTTTTAAAATCCGATAACATTTCAGGAAAAACAAAACTTCATGGGGTCTTACATTTACTAAACAGCACCATGTTTTTAAACGTGTTTATTGTAGCCGTTTTAAGCATCCCGATGTTGTATATTAAAAACGAATATGCACATTTAAAACCATACTTCTATGTGATGAGTTTCTTCGTAGTAAGTAGTATTATTTTCTTTATTTGTTACTGGTTTATGTACAAAAACATTTACGGTGGAGGCGTTAAGAACTTCATTAAATACATCGGCATGTTTTTTACATTTTTCACAGTAGCCATGGGCTTTTCTTTACACAATTCTATTGCTGTTTTAGAGGGTCATGCAGGTAAACGAAGTGAATTTGTGCGGACACCAAAATTTAATATTAGCACGCTAAAAGACAGCTGGAAAGACAATAAATACATCAAGAAAAACATCTCAATAAATGTTATTTTTGAAGGCTTACTAACCTTGTATTTCGCTTTTGGAATGTATAGCGCCTTTGTAGTAGGCGACCAAGGTGGCGATTTTGGACTGTTTCCATTCCACCTGATGCTATTCTTAGGTTTCGGCTATGTCTTTGTAAAGTCGGTTACCTCTAAAGCTTAAATACATTTGGGCGTTCCCCAAGGGGCGCGCTTTCCGTTGCAATCTTTTGCTAAAAAGCAAAAGGATTTTCACTGCAATCCCTAACGCAAAAATCACGATAATTACAAAAAACAATCCTGTAATTATCGTGATTTTTTATGGTTATAAGTATCTTTGTAATACAACGATAAGGCACCGTTTAGTTATTAAATTACAGGGATAATATGAAGGTATATAAACGCAAAAACAGACTATCAGCTCAAGAATATATAGATGGTGTTTTACAGGGCAATCGGGTTATTCTCTCTCGAGCTATTACCATTATTGAAAGTAATTTAGACAGTGATAAAATACTAGCAAAAGAGATTATTCAATCTATATTACCACATTCCGGACGTTCTATCCGAATCGGAATTACAGGCGTACCTGGCGTTGGAAAAAGCACCTTTATAGAAGCCTTCGGAAAACACTTAACTAGCTTAGGCCATAAAGTAGCCATTTTATCTATCGACCCGAGTAGTCAGCGTTCCAAAGGAAGTATTTTGGGCGATAAAACGCGTATGGAAGAACTTAGCAATAACGAGAATGCTTACATTCGTCCGTCCTCTACGGGAGACACCCTTGGTGGTGTTGCCAATAAAACAGGAGAAACCATGCTCCTTTGCGAAGCTTCTGGTTACGATGTTATTTTAGTTGAAACCGTTGGTGTAGGCCAATCGGAAACAGCAGTTCATGGCATGACCGACTTCTTTCTTTTATTAATGCTCGCAGGCGCAGGAGACGAACTTCAAGGCATTAAAAAAGGAATCATGGAAATGGCCGATATGGTGGTAATTAATAAATCCGACGGCGATAATATTAAGAAAAGTGAAATGGCACGTTTGCAATATCAAAATGCCTTACATATTTTTCCGCAACCAGAATCAGGTTGGACTCCCGTAGTTACCAAAGCCTCTTCAACAAAAAACACAGGAATAGATACCGTTTGGGAACAGGTTTTAAAATACAAAGCACTTATAGACCAAAATGGTTATTTCCTCGAAAATAGAAATCAACAAAACATAAAGTGGATGTATAACAACATCAACGAAGAATTAAAACACCTGTTTTACGGTTCTCCAGAAATTAAAAGCAAGCTTTCCGCATTAGAGCATGATGTTGTATCTTCACACATATCACCTGTAAAAGCGGCTCAATCTATTATGGAGTCTTTTAAAAAGATAAGGTGATTTAAAGCCCCCTTTTTTATGAGACTTTATCGTTGTTTAATACTTGCTATAATCTTTTTGTGTAATCAATCTATTTATGCAACCGATATAGATAAACTCAAGCAAAATCTAAAAGACTTTTATTTACTGGAAACTATTAGTGATAATGAAGTAGAAGCTTTACTTAATAGCATCTCTACAGATTTTTCTTTTCCAGATATCGATTACACCTTGCATCGCAGAAGTAATTGGACACCTAAACAACATCTTACAAGATTAGTGTCTTTAGCAATTGCTTTTGAAGATGTAAATAGTAAATATTATAACTCAGATACATTGGCTACGACTATAGTTGGCGCTTTAAACTTCTGGAGTTATAATAATTTTTATAGCGACAACTGGTGGCATTCAGAAATTGGTATTCCTCAAAACATTGGTCCTACTCTAATACTTTGCGAATCTATAATTCCTGATTCTACAATGACGAAGTCCTTAAAAATTATGGACAAGTCTAAAATATACATGACTGGGCAGAATAAAACGTGGCTTAGCGGTAATGTGTTTATGCGTGAACTCTTACGCGCAAACGACACTTTAATTCGTACTGCTGCCAATACCATTAAGTCCGTATTGATTCCATCTGCACCTTACCAAGAAGGTATTCAGCCCGATTATTCGTTCCATCAACATGGTCCCCAACCTCAGTTTGGAAATTATGGTTTGCATTTTGCCGAAGACATTATTAAATGGATGTTTATTTTCAAAGAAACAGATATAGCCTTCTCCTCGCAACAAGTAGACTTAATGCGTAATCTCATGTTCGAAGGACAACAAAAAGTAGTCTATAAAGGCAACTATGAAATATTAGCAACCGGACGACAAATTTTTCCTGAATTTGTAGATGGTAAAAAATATCGAGGACCAAAATCCAAAGGTGATTTGTACCAAAGTTTAGAGAGAAAATTTAATCTTTTCGACGGCCATAATAACCCCGAACATGCTCCTAGTGAATATATACATT
Source organism: Formosa bonchosmolovskayae (assembly GCF_051016085.1). GTDB lineage: Bacteria > Bacteroidota > Bacteroidia > Flavobacteriales > Flavobacteriaceae > Formosa. Next base: position 1,765,253 of record NZ_CP174605.1, on the reverse strand, counting down.
TTCGTAATTCAGATTACAGTTTATACCGAACAGACACTTTTTTCTCGGCCGTAAGAATGTCGTCTCAACGGGTTATCGGTGCGGAAGCTGGAAACGGAGAAAATCAACTTGGATATTACTTAGGCGATGGCACGCAGTTAATTTATCGGACTGGAAAAGAATATGAAGATATTTATCCCGTCTGGGACTGGAAAAGATTACCAGGTACGACTACAGTACAAGACACCGCTAACCTTCCCGTTTTAACTTGGGATGGTTATAAAAACAACTCCTATTTCACGGGTGGCTTAAAAGGTAAAAAAGTAAGTCTTACGGCGTTTAAATACCGCAGAGATAGTCTGCAAGCAAATAAATCGTACTTTTTTGTAAACAATAAAATTTACGCTCTAGGCTCCGGAATTTCTACCAATAGACACTTTAATGTAACCACAACCGTAAACCAAAGTTTAAAACAAGGGCCAATTATTGTAAATAAAAACAAGGCGCATATCTCCTCGGTATGGCATGATAGTATTGCTTATATAAATTTAGGTAAGCAACAATTCCATGTGAAACACGAGACACAAACTGGCAGTTGGAAAAGAATTTTAACTTGGCATTCCGATAGTCTTATTTCTAAGGCCGTTTTTAATTTAGAAGTGAATCATGGGCTTCAACCTACAAATGAAAAATATGCCTATGTAAGCGTTGTAGGTGTATCTAAAGATGACGTTAATAAGGTTATTGAAGATGAATTAGGGCACATAATAGCACACACCAATAAAGTACACGCTGTAAGCTTTAATAACGGACAAACCATTTCAATTAGCGCGTTTGAACCTTGTGAGATTGAAATAAAAACGCATCAGAAATTAAAACTAAAATCTCCGTGTTTACTCAGTTTAACGAAACAAGAACGAGGTTGGCTCATTGAAGCTGTAGACCCCACACAACAATTATCTAAATTATCTTTTGAAATTAGCGGTAAATATGCGCTTCAGAAACAAGGAAATTCTAAAATAGAAGGAGATGTTACAGTATTCGATATCGTTACTCCAGAAAGCGTTTATGACAAAGGGAAAACGCAGACAGTTTATTTAGAACAAAAATAACACACGGCATTCCCACACTTATAATTTAAACATAAAAAACCCCATTACTATCACACATCAGCAACGGGGTTTTTCGACAAATCAATACTTATTACTAAGCTTCTTCGTGTTCTAAATATTTCTCTAAGATTGTTATAGCTGATTTTGAAATTACAGTTCCTGGTCCAAAAATGGCAACTACTTTATGATCCAACAAGAATTGATAATCTTGCTCCGGAATAACACCTCCTGCAAATACCATAATATCTGGTCTTCCTAATTTTTCTAGTTCTGTAATTAACTGCGGAATTAATGTTTTATGCCCTGCCGCTAAACTTGAAGCGCCTACAAAGTGCACATCGTTTTCAATTGCTTGTTTCGCTACTTCTTCTGGGGTTTGAAATAAAGGTCCCATATCCACATCAAAACCTAAGTCGGCAAAACTAGAGGCTACAACTTTGGCTCCTCGATCATGACCATCTTGTCCCATTTTAGCAACCATAACACGCGGCCGTCTTCCTTCAATTTCAGCAAACTGATCGGCTAATTTTAATGCTTCTGCGAAAGTGGTATCGTTACTAACTTCTTTGCTGTACACCCCACTAATTAATTTTGTATCGGCTTTATGTCTACCAAAATGCACTTCTAAAGCATCAGAAATTTCACCAAGTGTCGCAAAGTTTTCTGCGGCTTCTACAGCCAATTCTAATAAATTGCCTTTCCCCGTTCCTGCACAATCTGTTAATGCTTTTATATTTTTATCCACTACAGCTTGATCTCTATTTGCTTTCAATTTTTTCAAACGTGCAATTTGAGAATCTCTAACCGCTGTATTATCAACTTCTAAAATCTCTATAGACGATTTTTCATCTGTTTTAAACTTATTTACACCCACTAAAATATCCTGTCCAGAGTCTAAACGTGCTTGTTTTCTTGCCGATGCTTCTTCAATACGCATTTTAGGCACTCCGGTTTCAATGGCTTTGGCCATACCACCAAGTTCCTCTACTTCTTCAATAAGGGTCCATGCTTTTTTAGCGATTTCTTGAGTTAAATATTCAACATAATAAGATCCTGCCCAAGGATCGACAGCCTTAGTCATTTGGGTTTCATCCTGTATATAAATTTGTGTATTACGTGCAATTCTTGCAGAAAAATCTGTTGGTAAGGCAATGGCTTCATCCAGCGCGTTGGTATGTAAAGACTGCGTACCTCCTAATGTGGCTGCCATCGCTTCTATACATGTTCTAGCTACGTTATTATAAGGATCTTGCTCACTTAAACTCCAACCCGACGTCTGACTATGCGTACGTAATGCCATAGATTTAGGGTTCTTTGGATTGAACTGTTTTATAATTTTTGCCCACAACATACGTGCGGCACGCATTTTAGCAATTTCCATAAAATGATTCATTCCAACCGCCCAGAAAAATGAAAGTCTAGGTGCAAATTCATCAATCTTTAATCCTGAAGCCAAACCGGTTCTAATGTACTCCATACCATCGGCCAAGGTGTATGCCAACTCAATATCTGCAGTCGCACCGGCTTCCTGCATGTGATATCCACTAATGGAAATAGAGTTAAATTTAGGCATGTTATTGGTCGTGTATTCAAAAATATCTCCGATAATTTTCATAGATGGTAATGGCGGATATATGTACGTATTACGCACCATAAATTCCTTTAAAATATCGTTTTGTATCGTTCCGCTTAATTGATCTAATGCTACGCCTTGTTTTTTGGCTGCCGCAATGTAAAACGCCATAATGGGTAGCACGGCTCCGTTCATGGTCATGGATACAGACATTTTATCTAACGGAATTTGGTCGAATAAAATTTCCATATCTAATATAGAATCTATGGCAACTCCGGCTTTTCCAACATCTCCCGTTACTCTTGGGTGATCGGAATCGTATCCACGGTGTGTAGCTAAATCGAACGCCACAGACAATCCTTTTTGTCCGGCGGCAAGATTACGTCTGTAAAAGGCGTTAGATTCTTCTGCCGTAGAAAACCCTGCATACTGCCGAATAGTCCAAGGTCTTAACGCATACATCGCACTATAAGGTCCTCTGGTAAATGGTGGCAATCCAGAAACAAATTGTAAATGTTCTGCATTGGCAAGATCTTCTTTAGAAAAATGTGTTTTAACAGGAATCCCTTCTGGAGTATTCCAAATGGCTTTATTATTTGAAGGCACTGCTTCTTGCTTTGATGCTGTGTCTAATGTTATATTTGAAAAATTTGGTTTCATGTGTTTCTTTTTTTGTTAATCAATGGTCACATGCTATTGAAAAAACCTCAGCGCGGAAGTGTTTATCAATGTCACACCGCTACTTTTTAATATGTTTCCGAACTTTTTTCTGAACACCCGAAATGGTATGAATCACATCCGATTTTATATGAATACAATCGTCTAAACCTGCTTCTTTAAGATCGTCTAAAATGGCTACAGGATTTCCGGCTAATAATAGCACTTTATCTTTATTTAACGCTCTAAATGTTTTTACATATGCTAAAGCATGATCGTCGTAATCTGGATCTGAACTACAAATAACAACCACTTCCGATGCTGATTTTGCACTAGCTTCAGCCGCTTGCTCTGCACTCTCGTAACTTTTCTCCTGCAAAACTTCGAAACCGCTTACTCCAATAAAATCGTATGCAAAAGCAGCTCTTGCTTTACGCATGGTTAAGTTTCCAAAACTTGCCAATTCTACAACTGGACGTTTGCCAGCTTCTTCTACGATATCTTCGGAAACTTTTCTAAGCGCTTCTATTTCTAAAGACGCTCGTCTAGGTGTTAATACTTTAGAATTCATTTCTCCTCCTGAAAATAGCACTTTAGAATCTAGTTTTTCCATTAGATTTGGATATTTATTTACCCCAACCATTGGCAAACGTCTCTGACTAATTAGCTTGATTTTTTTCTGACGAATCTCTGCAATTTGCTGTTGGATCGTTTCATTTTCAAAAGCAGTAAAGAAACCTCCATCCGCTTCGATTGCTTTAAATAATTCTAAAGCTTTTGTCGCTACTTTTGTACTTACTTCTTCTATATAATAAGACCCATCGACAGGATTAGCAACTTTTCCGAAGTAAGATTCCTCTCTTAATATGGTTGTAATATTGCCAGAAATCCGACTCGAAAAATCTGAGGGATCTTTAAATTCTTTATCATAAGCATCGACTAGAATACCATCTACATTCCCAAGAATAGCCGACATGGCTTCTGTGGTAGAACGCAACATATTGGCATGTGCATCGGTCACAGATTTTGTCCAAATGGAAGTCTTAGCCGTAAGTGTAAATTTAAAATTAGACACGCCATAGGTTTCAGCGATTTTATAGACCAAACTGTTTAAAGCTCTGTATTTGCTCATCTCGACAAAATACTCAGAACCAATAGCCAACTGAATATGCAAGCGATTAAAAACAGTTTCCGCTGCGACATCCTGATCTCCTAACGCTTCAATTACAGCGACTAAAGCATTTAAAGTATATGCTACTTCTTGAACTTGATTTGCTCCAGAATCTAAAAAAGTAGTTCCTGAGATAGTAATCATTTTAAAGTTTGAAAACTTTGCTCCCAAAGAAATTACTTTGGCTAAAGTTTCAAATATATCCGCTTCTAGAGTGGCAGTTGTTACATAATTTGAAAGGACACCAAGATCAAAATATCCGTTTAAGTTACTTTTATCGGACACATTTTTTTCGGCATATGAAAAGAAATCTGTAGCAAAATCTAAAGTGTTATCAGATAACACAAAAGAGACTGTAATGCTGTTTAAATCAAGCCCTTTTAGTAAAGTAACAACAGACACCTTAGATTCGATTTGAAAAACCAAACCATTTATACCCTCCTCAACGGCTTTTTGTGCTAAAGCATTACCGCTTTCTGCAGAAGCCACCACAACACATCTATAGTTTACCAATGCTTGCGCATTTTCTCCAGTGTTTTTAAGATAATCTATAGTGTCTTCCGTATTATATAAAGGTTGAATATCAATGCCGTTTAGGTTCTTCCAAACCAGTCTTTTATTGAAATCTCCACCTTTTAAATCTATATTAACTTTTTCCAACCATGCAGCTTTAGTCACTGGCTTAAAATCGGAAAAAAGTGTATTATTTTTAGTAGTCATACGATGTGTATTTAGTGTGATTAAATCATGATGCTACTTCCGAATCTTTCAAAAATAGCTTTATCTAATTCTTCTCGATAATCAGGATGCGCAATGTCTCTTAAGGCTATGGCACGCTGTTTTAAAGTTTTACCAAAAAATTCTGCTACGCCATATTCTGTAACCACATATCTGGCATGCGCTCTAGTGGTAACTACGCCTGCTCCTACTCTTAAAGTTGGAACAATTTTAGAAACCCCTTTTAAGGTTTTAGAATTTATCGCAATAATAGGTTTCCCGCCCTCCGATAAGGCAGCACCTCGCATAAAGTCCATTTGTCCGCCAACACCAGACAACATTCGTGTCCCTATTGAATCGGCACAAACCTGACCTGTAATATCTATTTCTATCGCTGAGTTAATTGCGGTTACTTTAGGATTCTGACGAATCACAGACGTATCGTTAACATACGCAATATCCAACATTTCAATCTCAGGATTATCATCCATAAAATCGTATAAGCGCCTGGTTCCCATTGCAAATCCGGATACAATTTTATAAGGATTCACTTTTTTTTGGGACCCGTTTACTATACCTTTTTCCACTAAATCTACGATTCCTTCGGAGAACATCTCCGTATGTATTCCTAAATTTTTATGATTATTTAAATAGGTTAATACCGCGTTTGGAATCCCTCCAATTCCCATCTGCAGTGTAGCACCGTCTTCGATAATTCCTGCTACATTTTCACCAATGGCCTTTTCTTCTTCCGAAGGGGCTACAAATTGCATTTCGTAAAGGGCTTCATCGACTTCTACACAAGCCGCGAAATCATTTATATTTACAATGGCATCTCCAAAGGTTCTTGGCATATTAGGGTTAATTTGTGCAATTACCGTTTTTGCATTCTCGATACCAGAAATAACAATATCTACAGACACACCCAACGAACAAAATCCGTGTTTATCGGGAGGAGATACATTTACCAGCACCACATCTAAATTCATATATCCTTCGCGAAATAAGCTTGGAATATCGCTTAGAAATACAGGAATATAATCGGCTGTAATACCAATCATTTTTCTAATATTTCCACCAATAAAGAAAGCACTTGTAGAAAAACTCTCGTTTAATTCTGGTGCGACATAACCACATGCTCCTTCGGTATGTAAATGCACAATATTTACACCTCTTAATTCTGGTGCTCTCGCCACCATCGCTTTTATAAGCGCCTGAGGCGTTGCAGAACCACCTTGAATTAACACTCTATCTCCTGATTTAATTAATTTAACTGCATCTGCAGCAGACATTTTATTTGGTATGCTCATGACGATAATTTTTTAGATTACATTACAATTACATGTTTTATACCTCTTAAGAAAAGAAGCTTAAAATAATACCTGCAGCAATGGCCGAGCCAATAACACCAGCTACATTTGGTGCCATAGCGTGCATTAACAGATAATTATGTGGATCTGCTTTTAAACCTTCGGCATGTACTACACGCGCACTATCTGGCACAGCCGATACTCCCGCAGCACCAATTAAAGGATTAATCTTGTTGTCTCCTTTTAAGAATAAGTTCATGAATTTGGCAAATAGCAAGCCTCCCATGGTGGCGATTACAAATGATATCGCTCCTAATCCGAAAATTAATAAGGAATCTTTGGTAATAAAGATATCTGCCTGGGTAGATGCCCCAACAGTTACACCTAAAAGAATGGTTACAATGTCTATTAATTTTGTACGTGCTGTATCTGCTAGACGTTCTGTTCTTCCTGATTCTTTTAATAAGTTACCAAAGAATAACATTCCTAATAATGGTAAGGCACTTGGAGAAATAAATGTTGTTAACAATAAAGCAACTACGGGGAAAATCATTTTTTCCTTTTGAGAAACTGCTCTAGGTGGTTTCATTCTAATTAAACGCTCTTTTTTAGAGGTAAGCAATTTCATGATTGGTGGCTGAATTACCGGCACCAAGGCCATATAAGAATACGCGGCAATGGCTATTGGTCCGATTAAGTTTTTAACCGTTGTACCATCGGGTAGAATATTAATTCCATTCGCTAATTTAGACGACAAGAATATTGCTGTTGGTCCATCTGCTCCTCCGATTATTCCAATAGCACCAGCTTCGGGTAAATTAAACCCAAGATAAAGTGCACCTAAGAACGTGGCAAACACTCCAATTTGAGCCGCACCTCCTAAAAGCATAAGCTTTGGATTCGCTATAAGAGAGGAGAAATCTGTCATCGCTCCAATCCCTAAAAAGATTAATGGCGGATATATACCTTTTACAACCCCAAAATATAAATAGTTTAATACCGAACCAGTCTCGTAAATTCCTGTCTGATTTCCGGCTACAAAGGGTATATTTCCTATAATAACACCGGCTCCAATTGGTATTAGAAGTAGGGGCTCGTAATCGAATTTAATACCGAGATAAATAAACACAATCCCAATAATAATCATGATGATATTTCCACCGGCGGCATTAGCAAAACCCGTGTACTGATAAAATTGTTCAATACCTCCCATCGCTTCAGATACAAAACTTCTTTCCGAAGTGTCTGCTTGCGTTGTTAGTGAAGTAGTTGTAGTAGCTGTCGCCGAGCTAAAACTTAACCCTAAGGCGGGTTTAATAAAAACCAGCAATGATAGCACTCCAAATATTAATATTACTTTTTTCATTTTTTTATGTTTTTGCACATCATAGCACCTTCCTTAATTTAAGAACGTACTATAGATACATACCTATTCTAACTCTATCATTACTTCACTTTGTAAAACTTGTTGTCCCACGCCAACATTCACAGCGGTAACTACTCCAGATTTCTCAGAAGTAATGTTGTTTTCCATTTTCATCGCTTCAAGAACCAGCAACAAATCGCCATCTTTAACGGTGTCTCCAACTTTTACATTGAGGCTTAAAACCACACCTGGAATTGGCGCAGTAATGGTAATTTTACCCGCAGCTGCCGAAGCTGAAGTTTTTATTTTAACGGGCTCTAAAGCGGCTTTTGACGCCGTGCGCACTAACGTTGGTGTTTTAACGGTTTTTAACTCCTCTTCCATTTTAACGGTGTAAGCAGTACCGTTAACTTCTAGGTCTATAGTGTTTTTTTCTTGGGAGACAATTCTGACACTATAATTATTATCGTTTATATTGAATGTGAAATTTTTCATTGTATTGTGTATTACTTAAATGTTCAAAAAAATTAACCCCAAACTACCGTTTATTGTAAACACCGTATAATTTGGAACTCCAAGGAGAGTACATTTTCCGAGCTTGTTTTATAGTTAAAATTGCATTTTCGTGATCATGCTGATCGTTTAAATGAAGGTGAACTGCCGCGGAAATAGCAGCTACAATTTCTCCAGTAAAGTCTTCGTTTGCTACAGCAGATATTTCTGAAATCTTTTTATCTGGTCCCTTAGAGATTAATTTATATGCGTATAACATTAAAGGCAATGCATACTTAAAAATTAAGGTTAAGAGAATTAAACCCGTAAACACAATGAATAATCCTGTTACTAAAATAATATAACCTTCTTCAATTGGGTCGACAGCTATTTGCTGTGTAGTCTCGATTAGTGCCAATAAATTTGCCATAATTATAGTGGGATATTTGAATGTTTTTTAGGAGGATTTACCTCTTTTTTATTCGCTAACAACTCTAAAGCTCTTACGATTCTAAATCTGGTATTTCGTGGTTCAATTACATCATCAATAAATCCATATTTAGCGGCGACATAAGGATTAGCAAACTTGGTATTATACTCGTGTTCTTTCTCTTCGATATAGTGTTGTTTCTCGTCGGCATCTTCAATTTTTCTAATATTAGATCCTTCAAGAACTTCAACAGCTCCTTTTGCTCCCATAACTGCAATTTCGGCTGTTGGCCACGCGTAGTTTAAATCGCCTCGCAGTTGCTTACAACTCATTACATCGTGTGCACCTCCATAAGATTTACGTAACGTAATGGTTACTTTAGGAACAGTAGCTTCGCCATAAGCAAATAACAATTTAGCGCCATGTAAAATAATACCAGAATATTCTTGTCCCGTTCCAGGTAAGAATCCAGGCACATCGACTAAGGTTACAATCGGAATATTAAAAGCATCGCAAAAACGGACAAATCGTGCGGCTTTTCTAGACGCTTCACAATCTAGAACACCCGCATAGTATTTAGGCTGATTAGCCACTATACCAACAGAACGACCATTAAAACGCGCAAAACCTACGACTATGTTTCTTGCATAATCTCTGTGTACTTCGGTAAACTCTCCGTTGTCTGTAAGAATAGAAATAACATCTACAATATCGTAAGGCTGATTGGCATTTTCTGGAATTATACTATTTAAGGCATCGTCTAAACGATCTATAGGATCTGTACAAGGCACCACAGGTGGCTCTTCTAGATTATTAGACGGTAAGTAGCTCAGTAATTTTCTTACTAATAATAAGTTTTCTTCGTCGTTATCTGCTAAGAAATGAGACACACCAGATTTGGTAGAATGTACTTTTGCACCTCCTAGTTGTTCTGTAGTCACCTCTTCGCCTGTAACCGATTTAACGACTTTTGGACCAGTTACAAACATATAACTGGTTTTGTCTGTCATGATCGTAAAATCTGTTAATGCAGGAGAATACACTGCTCCCCCAGCACAAGGTCCTAAGATTGAAGAAATCTGAGGAATAACACCAGAAGCCATTATATTACGTTGAAAAATTTCGGCATAACCGGCAAGCGACCGCACACCTTCTTGAATACGTGCTCCTCCACTATCGTTAAGGCCGATTACGGGTACACCAATTTTCATGGCCATATCCATAATTTTACAAATCTTCAAGGCATAGGTTTCGGAAAGCGAACCTCCAAACACCGTAAAATCTTGAGAGAACACATATACAATTCTACCATCTATGGTACCATGCCCAGTAATTACACCATCTGATAAATAGATTTGCTTATCTAATCCGAAAGATTTTGTTCTGTGTGTAACAAACATGTCGAATTCTTCAAAACTATCATCATCTAAAAGAATATCGATACGTTCACGAGCTGTAAGTTTACCTTTAGCATGCTGGGAATCGATACGCTTTTCACCACCACCTAATTTTGCTTTCGCTCGTTTTTCAATGAGCTCGTTAATTTTTTCTTGATTTGCCATTAGTACGGGTTTTGTTTGTGTATTATTATTTTTCTTTTGAACAGAGTTCGGTAAGTACGCCTTGTGTGGATTTAGGGTGTAGGAAACCTATATTTAAGCCTTCTGCGCCTTTTCTAGACGTTTTATCTATTAATGTTACGCCACGTTCTTCGGCTAGCTTTAATGCCTCGGTAGAATCGTTTACTGCAAATGCAATATGATGCATACCTTGACCTTTTTTCGCTATAAATTTACCGATAGGGCCATCTGGCGAAGTACTTTCTAATAATTCTATTTTAGTCTGACCAACCATAAAAAAAGCAGTTTTAACTTTCTGGTCAGCAACCTCCTCAATCGAATAGCATTTTAGTCCCAATACCCCTTCGTAGTATTTTATAGACTCCTCTAAATTTTCAACTGCAATTCCTATGTGCTCAATATGTGAAATATTCATTTTTTTGTTGTTTATTACGATTAATTAATAAGGTACCCTACGAAATTACGTCTAAAATTGAAGATAATTCATGATAGTTGTCATGTAAAACGAACCCTTCAAGCTTGTAATTTCAAACGTTATAAATTACGCATTTAACTGTTATTCAGAAAATTAAATCGATTACAATTTTATTATGACTACAAATTATTCTGTTAAAAAAACGCCAATAATTAGGATAGTACTTTTTTTGAGTTTAATCTGTTTATACGTTCTTTTTGGATATTATTTAGAGCGTACAGAATATTTTAAATTAATTAGTCTTTATGCAGCATTATTCTTTGTAAGCTACAAGATTATACAATTAAACAGTGGGACCAATCGTCCTTTATTTATTGTATCCCTATTAGCCCGATTTGTTTTCTTAATGGCCATTCCTAATTTATCCCAAGATTTTTATCGCTTTATTTGGGATGGGCGCATGATTTTTGCTGGTTATAATCCTTATCTACATACACCAGATTCGTTTTTAACAAACGGTATTTTCCCTATACCAGATGCGCAAGTTTTATATAATAAAATGGGACCGCTTAGTGCTTCACACTTTACCAATTACCCGCCTGTAAGTCAGTTTTGTTATTATTTAGCAGCTGTAGTGTCTAACCACTCTATTTTAGGTTCGGTTATCGTGATGCGAGTACTTATAATTGCAGCCGATTTTGGAACCTTTTTCTTCGGAAGAAAACTATTAAAAAACCTAAACCTCCCTGCATCCTATATTTACTGGTATATTTTAAATCCGTTTATTATAATAGAACTCACTGGGAATTTGCATTTTGAAGGTGTAATGATTTGCTTTTTAGTGATGAGTTTATACTTGCTACAAAAGTTAAAATGGCAATGGGCAGCGGTCGCTTTTTCCCTATCGGTGGCTACTAAGCTAATTCCGCTTATTTTTCTCCCGCTTATATTTAAACATTTAAATTTGAAGAAAGGTTTTCTATTTTGTGCACTTGTAGGACTTATTAACATCGCATTATTTCTTCCTTTTATTAGTTCAGAATTTATTACCAATTATGCAGGAACCGTTGGTCTCTGGTTTAGAAATTTCGAATTTAATGCCAGTATTTTTAATATTGCAAAAGGGATTGGCTATGCCTTTACAGGTTACAATCCAATAAAAATAGTTGGACCTATTATGGCACTATTGGTAATAGTATATATTGCATATACCACGTATAAAGCCCCTTTAAAAGACCTGAAAAGCCTTATATTTAATATGCTTTTAATTATTTCTGTATATTATTTTACAACCACTACTGTCCATCCTTGGTATATAAGCCTTCTGGTTATACTCTCGGTGTTTTCTGGATACAAATATCCTTTGGTTTGGAGCGCAACTCTTATGCTTAGTTATTTGGCCTATGCGAGTGCAGACAATGAAGAAAACTTGTGGATTATTGGCTTGGAATACATTTTCGTGTATGGTGCTTTTATTTATGAAGTGATATTAAAGAACCAAATTGGTCGCACGCCAATGGAGACATTGGAACCACATACAGATCGTTCCTAATTACAATTTTATTCGTTTTACATATTATAAAACATCACATTTTAACTGTATTTGTCACATAAAAAAGGGTTAAATAATCTTTCAATTATTTAACCCTTTTTGGCTGTTATGTTCTTAAGTTTTAAGACAAGATATCTTTAGCGTTACTTTTTATAAGAAAGCACACTTTAAAATATATAAGCTTTTTTTAAAAATTCGTTTACGAAATGAGCTTTAAGCTATCTATTCTATAAATAACATCGTCGTTCGCATCTGGAACTTCGACAAATGTTATTTTAAAAGTTTTATCGATATAACTTTCATCATGCTTTAAATCGAATTGTTTTAAAGCTCGAGGATGAATCTCATCGAAAATCATATCCTCACCATTTTCAAACATAAATGTGTACAATCCGTCTATATAAGACTGAAAAACAGCAACCTTCATTTTAATTTATTTTATTATATTATATTTTTTTAATCATTGTCGTCGTCTTCATCCTCGTCTTCAATAGCTTCGGCATCTGCATCGTCTATCTTTACTTCCTCGAAATCTACATCATCGTCATCGATATCTTCTTCGATATAGTTTTCCATCGCTTGAGCTAAACGCACACCCACCTTAACTAAGTAAATGGTGTCTTCTGTTCTTACTTCAACGGCTTCGACAGTTTCATTTTTTGCATTCTTAAAGGAAATTATATCTGCATCATCATAACCATCAGGAAATTTTTCAACTAGAAGATTTAAAATATCTTCATTTAGCTTTTGGTAGTCTACAATTATTCGTTTCATTTTTTATAATAGGGGTTACATATCTAATAAATAGGCGAAAATTAGTGGCGCCACTATGGTTGCATCACTTTCAATAATAAATTTAGGAGTGTCTATATCTAACTTACCCCAAGTTATTTTCTCATTAGGTACTGCTCCTGAATACGATCCGTAACTGGTGGTAGAATCTGAAATCTGACAGAAATAACTCCAGAATGGTGTTTCCGGACGCTCCATATCTTGGTATAACATAGGCACAACACAAATTGGGAAATCTCCTGCAATTCCTCCTCCAATTTGGAAGAAACCAATGCCGTTTTCAGAATTATCTGTGTACCAATCTGCTAAGAATGTCATGTATTCTATACCCGATTTCATGGTGCTGGCTTTTAATTCGCCTTTAAGCACATAACTTGCAAAAATGTTACCCATAGTACTATCTTCCCATCCTGGACAAATAATAGGTAGGTTTTTTTCTGCTGCGGCATACATCCAAGAATCTTTTAAATCGATCTCGTAGTACTCTTCTAACACACCAGACAATAACATTTTATACATATACTCATGTGGCAAATAACGTTCTCCTTTAGCTTCTGCTTCTTGCCATATTTTGAAGATATGTTTTTGTAAACGTCTAAACGCTTCTTCTTCTGGAATACAGGTATCTGTTACACGGTTAAGTCCTTTTTCTAATAAATCCCATTCGTCTTGAGCCGTTAAATCACGATAATGAGGCACACGTTTGTAATGTGAATGTGCGACCAAGTTCATGATATCTTCTTCTAGGTTAGCTCCTGTACATGAAATAATTTGCACCTTATCTTGGCGAATCATTTCTGCAAAGATTTTACCTATTTCGGCAGTACTCATTGCTCCGGCTAGGGATACTAACATTTTAGCACCTTTGTTTAACTGGTCTTCATACCCTTTAGCAGCATCTACTAGCGCAGCGGCATTAAAGTGTAAATAATATTTTTCTATAAAATCTGAAATTGCTCCTTTAGTACTCATCGTCTTCTATGAATTTAGATGTGTTATTTTTTGTTTTTTTACTTTCGAATGTATTGTCGTAGTCATCATCTATATTTTCATCCATAAATTTATAACTCAACATTTTATAATACAACTTTGCTGCTAAGAAATCTGAAGATTTCTCCTTCTTATTAGGGCAAAGTTCTACAATATCGAATCCTACAACATTTTTCTCTTCGAATACTTTCTTTAAAAATTCTAAGGTTTCGTACCAAAATAATCCTCCTGGTTCTGGCGTCCCGGTACTTGGCATTATAGACGGATCTAAAGCATCTAGATCGAATGTAATAAACACGTTATCCGTCATTTGATCGATTGCACTATCCATCCAAAATTCGTTTGTGGCTAACTCGTGTGCGAAATAAGTTTTATCCTTATCCATAACAGTAGTCTCGATAACATCCATAGAACGAATTCCAACTTGAATTAAGTTGGTTGTTTGACTGGCTTCGTAAACAGCGCAAGCATGATTACAAGACGACCCGTGATAGGTTTTACGTAAATCGGCATGCGCATCGATATGCAATACTGTTAAGTCGTTAAAACACTCGTTAAACGCTCTAATAGACCCTATAGAAATAGAATGCTCTCCACCAAAAAGTGTGACAAACTTATTCTTCTTAATATATTTTTTAGTGACTTTATGAACCGCATCCACCATAGCTTCTGGAGAACTATTCTCACGAACAGCATCGGCCAAAAACACACCTTGTTGGTATACCTCGGTTTGTGTTTCAATATCGTAAGTTTCCATGTTTTCTGAAGCATCTAAAAAAGCCTCTGGCCCTTTATCTGCTCCTTTTTGCCATGTACTTGTCCCATCGTAAGGCACTGGAATTAAAACAATCTTAGATGTTTCTAATTTTGAATAATCTTCAGGAATTCCAGCATAAGTTTTATTGCTCATTGTAACCTAATATTTTAAGTAAGTCTTCACTTTTTTGTTGTTCTACAAATAATTTTTTTGTGATGTTTCCATCGGCATCTTTATCTATTAAAATATGCTTTGGAGTCGGAATTAAACAGTGCTGTAAGCCTCCAAATCCACCAATAGTTTCCTGGTAGGCGCCTGTATTAAAGAATCCGATATATAATGGTTTATCTTTATTATATTTTGGCAAGTAAATCGCATTCATATGCTGTTCACTGTTATAATAATCGTCGCTATCGCAAGTTAATCCTCCTAATAATACACGTTCGTAACTTTCGTGCCAACGGTTAATTGGTAACATGATAAAACGTTTATTTATTGCCCATGTATCTGGTAAAGTTGTAATGAAAGACGAATTAATCATGTTCCATTTCTCACGATCGTTTTGTTGCTTCTGGTATAATACCTCATAAATAGCACCGCCACTTTCTCCTACTGTAAAACTACCAAATTCTGTAAAAATGTTTGGCACATCGACTTCTTCTTCTTCGCAAACCATTTTGATTTGATTTAAGATTTCGTCAACCATATATTCGTAATCAAAATCGAACGCTAATGAGTTTTTAATCGGAAATCCTCCACCTATATTTAAACTATCTAAAGATGGGCACACCCTTTTTAAAGACGTGTATACCTTTAAACATTTTACTAATTCGTTCCAGTAATAGGCATTATCACGAATTCCAGTATTTATAAAAAAGTGAAGCATTTTAAGCTCGACTTTCGGATTATCTTTAATCTGACGGTTATAAAAAGGCACTATATTCTTATAGCCAATTCCTAAACGCGATGTATAAAATTCAAATTTTGGTTCTTCTTCCGAAGCGATACGAATCCCTACATTAAATTTACCCTTAATTTCTTGAGATAATAAATCGATTTCTTCGTAATTATCAATAATCGGAATTGCATTTTTATGCCCGTTATTAATTAATCGTGCAATGTTAGTTATATATTGCTCACGTTTAAAACCGTTACTAATAACGTACGTCTCATCTGTAATTTTCCCTTCTCTTTTTAAATTCTCAACAATATCAATATCGAATGCCGAAGAGGTTTCTATATGAATGTCGTTTTTTAAAGCCTCGTGTAAAACATGTTTAAAATGCGAACTTTTGGTACAATAACAGTAGTTATACTTTCCTTTATAGTCGTTCTTTTCTATGGCCTTTGCAAACCATTGTTTAGCACGAGAAATATTATTTGAAATCTGAGGTAAATAGGTGAATTTTAATGGCGCACCATATTCTTCAACCAATTCCATTAGATCTATATCGTGAAACTGAAGCGTTTTATCTTCTAATTTAAATTCTTCTTGTGGGAAATAAAATGATTGATTTATTAAATCAATATATTTAGTATTCATGGTAATTTGATATAATAATTAAAATAAACATTTAAGATACACAGTATTATCTGTGTAGAAAAATAAATAATATTAATTATCTATCAAATTTGTATTTGACTTTGGGTTGTAGGCATAAAGCCAAAGACATGTTGGCTTTTAATTATGGAGTATGCGGAAGTTAGCTCTAAAATTCGGTTGCTTATCCTATAAGCGGCTTTTGAATATGACTTCCTAATTTTCAAAAGCCCGAACACACAAACAATTTTCATTATGTTCAGCTAATAGCTTGTACAAATGTGCTATAAAAAATCGAAAAAAAAAGATTTTTTTCGATTTTTTTTAAAAACTTTTAAAACCTGATTTACAGCATTTTAAGATTCACAATTTCTTGTTCTGTTAAGTGCTTCCAGTGTCCGCGTGGGATATCTTTTTTAGTAAGTTGTCCAATACTAACACAATCAATCTTTACGATATCATATTTTAAATAATCGAAAATTGTTCTAATGATTGTACTACCTGTATTTTTAACTTTTAATCCGATTTCTTTTTTAGAACCTTTATCTATATAACTTATTTCTTCTACTGCAACAAGTTTACCTTCTACTTTAAAACCTTCTCTAATTTTAGTGAAATCTTCGTGTTTTAAATTTTTATCAAGTTCGATATGGAATAATCTAGGAACGCCATTTTTAGAATTCGTAAACTTACTCACGATATCCTCGTCGTTTGTAAATAGAATAAGACCTAAAGAATTTCTTCCTAAACGTCCGATTGGTTTTATTTTAGAAGAGGTTGCATTAGCAACTAAATCCATTACTGTACGCCCTTTACCCTCGCTAGTTGTAGTAGCAAAACCTTTTGGCTTGTTAAGTAATACGTAGGCTTTCTTTTCTGGGTTTACGCGTGCACCATCAAAACGAACTTCGTCTTCCAGTTTTACCTTATAACCCATTTCGACTACCACTTTACCATTTACAGATACTAAACCTGTAGCGATATGCATATCGGCGTCTCTACGAGAACAAATACCCGAATTGGCAATGTATTTATTTAAACGGATTTCTCCGGGATTCGAATTTTTAGGTGCAGACTTTGGCTTATCTGTAACCACCTGTTTTTTAATAGGCGCATTTCCTCTTGCATAACTTGTATTTCGTGTATTTCCTGTTCCACGTCCTGAAGCTTTTCCTTTATTGTTGCTGCCTTTTTGCTTATTCATTGTGCTATATTTATTTTGTGCAAAGATATACTAAATTTACGATTTTTTATTTTTATACAAATCCTTTTAAAAAAGTCGGTTTAACACCAAATCTGTATCGATTAACAGGACACTAAACACACCCGAGAAAATGATAAATTTTAGAATATTATGAAGAATTAAATAGTGTTTTCTAGAGCTCGAATTCCATAACAAAACCAAAAACATAGCCAGGAGAAACATCATGAAATAAAAGAAATAATACATGTGGCCAATTTCGTATTTAGCTAATAAAAAATACGTGGGTACTAACGTTAAGAACACCAAAACGGTAAGCATTATTTTAGAGTATTTCTCGCCATAAACTATAGGAATCGTTTTATAACCCTGCGCTAAATCTCCGGGCATATTCTCCAAATCTTTAGTTAATTCTCGCATAGATATTATTAAAAACAGATACATAGCATGTACAAAAATAACATGCTCGAAATTCTGATAATACATAAAAATAGCGAAAAATGGAGTAATAGTTAACACAGCAGAAGCTAGATTCCCTATAAAAGGCATCTTTTTTAATTTATGCGAATAAAACCAAATTGCGAAAATATATAAGGCAAAAAAGAGTACGGCTTTAAACGAAACATAACTTGCCATAACAACAGCTAGTAAGTTAAGAACAAAATAAAAAGATAGTTTAACATTCTGACTGATTAAACGATCGAGCATAGATTTTTGAGGCCGATTGATTAAATCTTTTTCCGAATCGTAGAAGTTATTAATAATATAACCACCCGCTATAGTTGCCGAAGAAGCCAAAACCAGCATAAATAAATTAAGGTCGAAAACAACCTCCCGAACCGGCTTATCATGCGCGAGAATATAAACTGCCGTTACATATTGGGCAACAACAACCATAAGCACATTATATCCTCTAACCACAGAAAACATACTGAAAAACTTCAATAAAATATGTTTATGTTTTCTAGAGAACATAGCTACAAATTAAAAAAAATGAAAATTAAAAACGACTGTACTGCCGACTAGAAATTATATACTACTTCTAGTTTATGACCGTGAAGTGCTTGTTTTGCTTTTTCAAAATCTTCAGCAAAACCAAGAATATAACCACCACCACCAGAGCCACAAAGCTTTAAGTAATAATCGTTAGTATCTAAACCTTTTTTCCATAAATCGTGAAACTGTTGCGGAATCATAGGTTTAAAATGATTTAAAACCACTTTAGATAATTGCTTTGTATTTTTAAACAAGGATTTCATATCTCCTTTTAAAAAATCGTCCACACAAGCATCGGTATGTTTTACAAACTGATTTTTAATCATATTTCTAAAACCTTCTTGCTTCATGTTTTCCATAAAAATATGAACCATCGGAGCTGTTTCTCCAACAATACCACTATCTATTAAAAACACAGCACCTTTTCCATCACTCTTTTGCGAAGGAATACCTGTAGCTTCAATATTATCTTTAGAATTAATTAAGATAGGAATACTTAAATAACTATTTAAAGGGTCTAAACCTGAAGATTTTCCATGAAAGAAAGATTCCATTTCAGAGAAAATAGATTTTAATTTAAATAATTTTTCACGTGTAAGATTTTCAAGAACCGTAATTTTATCTTGTGCATACTTATCGTAAAGTGCAGCAACCAATGCACCACTACTTCCAACACCGTATCCTTGAGGAATAGACGAATCGAAATACATGCCCGCTTCAATATCCTCGTTTAACGTTTTTAAATCGAACACTACTAAATCGGCACTAATAGTACCCAAATATGTTGCGTAACGCTTTAAACTTTGGTTAGAACTAATAGTTTTATCAGTTGGTGTGGTAGCCATTTTTAATGCGCCATTATAAAAGTTATAAGGAATAGATAATCCCTTGCTATCTTTTATGATACCATATTCACCAAAAAGTAAAATTTTAGAATAAAATAAAGGTCCTTTCACGTAATTTTAATTAAAATTAACATTGCAAAGCTAATGATTATTATTCACATATTTTCACCCCGTTAAAAATTAATAAAACAGACGCTTTCTCCCTCGTTTTAAAAGTGTTAGAAACGCCAAGCGTTATTACATTTATGATAATAATTATCAGATTAAAATCATATTTCTAGATAAAAACACATACTAAACTGATTATTTTTAGTTTAGATAAAATACAATCTAAAAAACAATGCTTGCTTAATATACCACTTTAATGACTCATATTTATTTGTTTAGCCCCAAAACCTATTTCGTCGCAAATAAATTGTCCGTTTTGGCAATGGCTAGCTAATTCCGTTTTAATGAATTTTAAGATGACTTCAGCTTGAGATTTCGGATACAACACATGTACGTTAGCACCGGCATCTAAAGTAAACCCAATATGTAAACCCGTTTCTTTTCTAAACGCCCAAATTTTATTAATCACCTCTAACGTATTCGGTTTCATTAATATAAAATAAGGCATACTCGTCATCATCATAGCATGTAAGGTTAACGCCTCACTTTCTATAAGTGCGATAAACGCATCTAAATGTCCAGATTCTAAGATAGGTTTCAGACTTGCTAAATTATCATGAGCTTGTGCAAAACGTTGCGTTGCAAACGGATGTCCGTGCATTAAATTATGCCCCACAGTACTACTTACTTGCTTTTCACCTTTATCGACTAACAATATAGTATCCTGATAATTTTTAAAATTCTCATGCACTGCATACGGATATTTCACACCGAATAAATCTGAACTGCCTTCAACCGTTTCATTTTCGCCCCAAACAATTAAGTCGCCTTCAATACTTCTACAGGCAGAACCCGAACCTAATCGCGATAAAAATGAGGCTTTCTGATTGAAAAAGGTAGCAGTCATATCAGGCTGAAGTTGTTGCTCTAAACTCATTAAACACAATGCCAAAGCACTCATGCCTGAAGCAGACGAAGCGATTCCAGAACTATGCGGAAAGGTATTTGAGGTTTCGATTTTAAAAGTATAATCCTTTAAAAATGGTAAATACACGAGAACACGCTCGAAAAAAGTTTTAATTTTTGGCTGAAAATCCGGTTTATGTTCTCCATCTAAATAAACCTTAAAATCGAAATCTGAAGTCGTTTCCTTTTTAGTATACGATAAAACTGTGGTGGTTTTACACGCATTAAGTGTGAAACTTATAGATGGATTTTCAGGAATCTGATCCTTTTTCTTACCCCAATATTTTATAAGTGCAATATTGCTTGGAGACTCCCAAGACACGGTTCCTTCGGTAATGTCTTTAGAATAGACTTGAGGAATAAATTGTTGTTCGGTCATGAATTTATAAATCTGAGCACAAAGATAACAACTTCTGCATCGTTTTAAAATTTCTTGTGGTTGCCGAGACTTTTAATTTCCGTTCAAAAAAATTGTTATTGCATTTTGCTTTTCCATAACCGTGTTCCGAATAGAAATACACACAAGAATCTGCAATGACAAACGTTTCACCGACAACAGTTTCTTTAGAAACGGATTCCACAGCATCAGACTTTGGAATCTCTCCCAAAAGCGTATAATAACTGTTTGATTTCTGTGCTTCTGAAAACGGATTAGAATCAAAAATCTCTTGAAATTGCAATTGACTTTTAACTAAAACCGGCACTTCAAATCCGAAGACATTTAAAATGGATTCTGAAATCTTAGTTTCTAAAATTAATGTATGTTCCTCTGAAGATTGAAACACCACATTCCCACTTTGTATATACGTTTTTACATTTTCGAAACCTAAATCGGACATAAGCGTTCGTAAATCTGCCATCGGGACTTTTTTCTGTCCCGACACATTTATTCCACGTAATAATGCAATGTATGTTGTCATGCCTTACTAGAAATTGCTTTAGACACAATGTAAGCACCTGTCCAGGCATTTTGGAAATTAAATCCGCCAGTAACGGCATCTATATTAATAACTTCTCCCGCCAGATACAGATTTTTATGCAGTTTACTTTCGAAAGTTTTAAAATTGATTTCTTTTAAATCGACCCCTCCTGCGGTTACAAATTCTTCTTTAAACGTACTTTTACCATCTACTTTAAAAACAGCTTGCGTTAACTGTCCGGCTAAACCCTCTAACTGATTTCTATTAATATCGCCCCAACGGCTATCTTCTGTCATTTCTGAAGCCAACACCAATTGTTGCCACAAACGTTTAGGTAAATCGAATTGCGGAAATTTAAACACCGTTTTCTTTGCCGAATCTAATTTTACTTGTTTCAGTTGCTCTAAAACATCTGCTGTAGCTTGTTTTACAAAATTAACTTCAACCTCAAATTTGTAATCACGTTTTGCTAATTCTAATGCTCCAAAAGCCGATAACTTTAAAATCGCTGGGGCACTCAAACCCCAATGTGTGACTAACAAAGGTCCTTCAGAATATAAATCTGTACCTAAAACTTTAACCTCAACATTCTGAGCCACGACACCAGGAATATCTTTTAAACGATTATCTTTTATATTAAAGGTAAATAAAGACGGTACAGGTTGCGAAATGCTATGCCCTAAACCTTCTAATAATTTCCATATTTTAGGACTACTTCCGGTAGCAACTAATAGTTGTTCGGCTTTAAAATTATCGTGATTGGTTTCTATTTCCCAAGCCTCATCACGTTTAGAAATTGTTTTTACACCCTGATTGGTTAAAACATCAACGTTATGCTTTTTAGCTTCAAAAAGAAAACAATCGATTATAGTTTGCGACGAGTCCGAAACCGGGAACATTCTCCCATCCTCTTCAATTTTTAATTCCACGCCACGTTCTCCAAACCAAGCCATGGTATCTCCCGTCATAAACTGATGAAATGGACCCAACAATTCTTTTTCTCCTCTGGGGTAATATTTCACTAATTCTTGAGGTACAAATTCGGCATGCGTTACATTGCAACGTCCGCCACCAGATACTTTCACTTTTCCTAGAACCTCTTTTCCACGTTCTAAAATGGCGACTTTATATTGCGGATTCTGTTCTGCAATATTTATCGCAGCGAAGAAACCTGCAGCTCCTCCTCCTACGACAATCACATTATATTCTTTCATACCCTATCTGGATTATCAGAAATTATGGCATCTACACCATAATCTTTCATTCTATTTATAGTCGCTTTGTCGTTAACCGTCCACACGTTAACGGCGTAACCTTTACTCTGAGCAAGCTTTACGTTGTCGCGTGTTACAATTGCGGCACCCGGATGAATGGCTCTAGCCTTCACTGTTTCTGCAAACTCTATCGCTTCGGCCATATTTGCTTTAGTTAAAACACCCAACGGAATATTTTTATCAATATTAAAAACAGCCTCTATTTCGTGATGCTGGAAGCTAGACACTAAAAAATCTGAATATTGCCACCCTCGATTTTTAATATAATTCTGAATGGTCTCACAGGTTGCTTTAGCGGTAGATTTACCTTTTAATTCAATATTCAAAATACATTTTCTATCTATCAAATCTAAAACCTCATCTAAAGTCGGAATAGCAAACTGCTTATTTACTTTTAATAGTTTAAGTTCAGAAAGGGCATGTTTTGCCAGTTCCCCTTCACCATTTGTCATCCGGTCTAAAGTAAAATCATGAAACACAATCAATTCGCCAGTTGCACAACAATGCACATCGATTTCTATACCATCTACATTAAAATCTAATGCTTTTTGGATGGATTCTAATGTGTTTTCTGCAATATAGGCTTTAGCCCCGCGATGTCCCATAACCAAACATTTAGACTTCATGTACTAGTCCTGTTTTTTAACCATTGGTCGCATTAATCCTTCTTGTGCCACGCAGGCAATAAGTTTTCCGTCTCTAGAAAAAATATTTCCTTTAGCAAAACCACGAGCACTTGAGGCATTTGGTGTTTCTATGGAATACAACATCCAATCGTCATAATCGAAATCTCTAAAAAACCACATCGAATGATCTAAACTAGCCATTTGGGTGTTTCCAAAGTGAGCTTCACTAGCATGTGGCAATAAGGCTGCAGCTAATATATTGTAATCGGATATATAGGTTAATATTTGTTGTTTTGTAGCCAAATCTGCATCGGCAATTGGCGTTTTAAGCTTAAACCATATGTTAGAATATGGTGGTAAATTCTCCTGTTTTAATGGGTTAATAACCTCAACAGGCTTAAATTCTATTGGACGTTCTATTTCTAAAAAGTGCTTGGTAATTTTTGGCAATACACTACCATATCGCGCTAACATTTCGGTCCAACTTAGTAACTCTTCAGGTTGTTTTAAGTTCGTATTCATCTCTATTTGATGATCGTGACCTTCTTCAGCCTTATGGAAAGAGGCCGCTAAAATAAAAATGGCTTTCCCATTCTGACTTGCTAACACACGACGAGTAGAAAAACTACCACCATCGCGTACTTCATTTACCTCGAAAACTATGGGTATATTTAAATCTCCCGCTTCTAAAAAATAAGCATGAAGCGAATGTAGTATCCGACCATTAGTTATGGTTTTATACGCTGCATTTACCGATTGAGCCAATACTTGTCCACCAAAAACATGAGGACTTCCAATTGTTTTGCTAATTCCTTCGAATTGAGAAGGGGCAATTGTTTTTAAATCCAAAAGTTCTAATAACTCGTTTGCTGACTTCATATAAATAGGGGTTTATTAAATTCAAAATTATTAAAATGATTTTTGAAAGTATCACTTTAATCTGTTTTTATCACATTTGAGCAACTATTAGTGCTACTATTGGCTTCCAAACTTAAACCGAGCTATAACTATTATGCAAAAAACCCAAGCGATTAACTTGGGTTTTAAGACAGAAATTATATTGTATTTTAGAAAAAGAAGTACCCCACCGAAACTTGAAAAACGCCATTCTTATTTGTACCACTAAATCCTTCAACATCATCAATATCGGTTAATCCAATATTGTATCGTGCACTAAAATTAAGACCGTTGTCCAACTTATAACCTAAACCTAAATTCACACCAAAATCTACAGTATTAAAATCGTCTTCTATTCCCAAACCGTCATCATTGGTATTAAGCAAAAACCCTAGTTGCGGACCTGCCTCTAAACTAAAGCCTTTAACCACATAATATTTGGCCATTAATGGTACGTTTAAATAATTTAAAGCGACAGTGTCATCTCCAAAACTATATCCTTGACCAGAATACAAAACTTCAGGCTGAAACGAAAAGACATTTGAAATCGGAATTTCAGCCATAACCCCATAATTAAATGCTGTTACAGTCTCGAAATTATCGGTATAATCTCCAAATACCGAAGCAAAATTAAGCCCGGCTTTCGCTCCAAATTGAACCTCTTGCGCGCTAACGTGTGTGTAACCTAAAATTGAAATAAAAGTGAATAGTAAAAGTTCTTCATCATATTAATTGTTTGATTATTGAATAACAAAAGAATACATTTTCCAAATCCAGAAGCCTTATATTGTATTATAATTAACCTTTTTAACCGTTTTTAACATCCGTTAGAATACAGTTGCACTATTTATATACTTCCTTAAATCGTTTAATTTTTAGACATAAAAAAACACCAAATCGTGTAAATTAATACCGATTTGGTGTTAGAATAAGTTACTAACCAACCTGAAATCACCTATTCTTTTTCATATATGTTGCATAATCTGAAGCTAACTCCGTTTTCTGTTTTTCCGACAAGGTCTTTCCTGCCAATTGAAAAAACGTATGTTCTTCGTCCTCCAAATGATGTTCTACTTTATGTTTTAATTTTTTAGCTATTTTGAGCCATGCGGACGAATCGTATTCTGTGTCTTCCAGTTCCTCGATTAATTCATCGATTTCATGATGTTCTGCAATACCGTGTCTGGAATGCTCTTGCATCATATCTGTAGAGATTAATGGCTTGTAAAAGTGGCGTTCCTCTGCATTTGCATGAACTTCCAATTCTTTTCTCACCGCTTTAAACAGCTCATCTCTATTCTTTGTATCGCCTGAAGACTGCACTAATTTATCTAGTAAATCGCGCTGAATATCATGATCGTGCCGAATCGCTTCAAAAATGGTCATATCTAAAAAATTTAAAAGTTATAATTAAACCGTTGCAGTCGTTTTAGACGTTCCGTTAGTCTTAACGTCTTTTCTAAAATGTCTGTTTTTAGTTTTTAAAACTTCTAATTTTTTTTCTAAAGCATCGATAACTTCGTCTGATTTATGGCTTGAATCAGCAAGAATGCTTTCTATTTGCTCTTCTAAAGTTCCTTTTTTAACATTCACTTTTTTAGCTACTGTATCTGCGAATTCTGTAGCTTGTTCTGCTAATTTATTTTTTCTAGCTTCTGCCTCTTTAGAGATTATTTTACGCGTTTTACTACCTTTTTCAGGAGCGAATAATATTCCCATTGCTGCTCCTAAAGCGGTTCCTGCTATAATACCTAAAATTGTATTTCCTGAATTGTTCATAGTTTTAAATTGTTTAATGGTTAAACTTAATACTACAAAGTTATGTTGAAAGCGAAGGTCTAGTTGACTCTATACGTTTTAAAATTGACGGGATTAAAAATGTAAGTCATTTATCGCCAAGCTAAAGCACTGCGTTCGGCCCAATACGATTCCGTTTCTGATGCGAATATTTGAAGTTGATGTCGCTCTGCTTCTGTTAATTGAAACGACAAGGCTTTTAAATTATCTTGCAACTGATCGCTTGTTAAAGCACCGCTAAGCACCACCTGAGGCTCTAAACTATCTATTATAAACCGTATAGCAACGGCATCTATTCCCACATTATATTGTTTCGCCAGGAATTTAAAATAGGTATAAGCTTCAGAATATTTTGGAAAATCCTTATTCTCGAACACACGTCCGTTAGCCAAAGTTTCTTTTATAATAACTGTTTTATTATCGCTTAATAACTGATTCAATATTTTAAAGGTAGATTGTTCGAATACATTGTACGTAACCTGAAAGCTGGTAAATAACGGCTCGCCTTCGACTTGAACTTTTAAAGCCGTTTTAATAATTTCTACCTGATTAGCACCACTGGTAGAAACTCCAATCTGCATACCCGTTTTCTTTTTGATACGATGTAATTCTTGAAGCGCTTCTGTATTGGTAAAAATACCACTATCTAAAGTCGCAGAATGCACTTGATATATTTTAAGCTCCGGCAAAAGCACTTGAGAGACTTCCCATTGCTCTTGTAATTTAGAAATTGAATGTTCTTTAATTTCGTGCTTTCCACGGTATCCTAATTCCCAATTCGCCATATAAGTATAACCCCATTTGGTACTTAAATTTACATCGGGATACGATCTTAATGTATGCCAATCAATTAAAAACTGTTCACCTTTCCCATAAGATGGCGCCACATCAAAATACCGTACTCCAAAACGATAGGCATCGTCTAAAACTTGCATGGCATTTGCTCTAAATACCGTTTCCGATTGCGCTATTTCTTCCTTTTTTATGTTGATGTATTCCGGGCGACCAATAGCCGCGAGTCCTAATCCGATTTGGGTTTGTTTTGGCATAGCAATTATAATTTTCATCTAAATTACTAAACTAGATTCAGAATCAAGACAAGTTATAAGAATAGATATTTACAGATCATAAAAGGGTAATTCCAATAAATAATTATTGCACTTCGGTTTCTATAATGGTATCACTAATTAATGTTTTATGCACAGGACATTTAGATGCTATTTCTTTTAAACGTGCTTTCTGTTTATCGTCTAAGTTTCCTACAAATTTTAAGGTCTTTTTTAGATAATCTATTTGTGCTGGTTTTTCTAAATCTAGCTTAAGATCGTCGCTATGTTTTTTAGAATATGTAATATAAACAAACACTTCTTGTAAATCCCATTTTTTACGCTGGGCATATAATTTTAGCGTCATCGCGGTACAAGCGGCCAAGGCTGCGTTTAAATATTCGTAAGGTGAAGGTCCAAAATCGTCACCTCCAACGCGCTCTGGTTCATCGGCAATTAACATATGTTTTTTCGTCTGGATATTCGTTGTAAAGTTATCTTCTAACAGATTTAAATGCGCAACTAACTGCTCGCCTTCGGTGTCTAAAATCTCGCTGTCTTTTGCCTCGAAATAGCGCTGTACCCAAGTCCCAATTACATTACCCACATATTCACTATCTCTAGAGTCTGTCAATAAATGATCGGCTTGATCTAAACTCACAAAACTTTTAGGATGATGTGCGGTTTTATACAAACGTTCTGCATTTTCAATAGGTACTACACCATCAAAAGGTGCATGCATAATAAGTAATGGTTTTCTTAAGTTTTTAGTAATCTCAGGCAGATCGGTTTTACTAAAATCGTCTACAAATTCCTTATTTATATTAAAAGGTCGACCTCCAATATTAACTTCTACATCTCCTTTTTCTTCAACATCATCAAATCCATGCGAGAACAAATGCGTTACATGCTCTACTGTTGCAGGAGCACCAACTGTTGCCACAGCTTTTACAGACTTTAATTGAGATGCCGCTACAATTACGGCTGCACCTCCAAGCGAATGTCCAACCAATAAGGACGGGGCTTGAAAATGTTCTTCTAAATATTTACTTACCGCCAATAAATCGGAAACATTTGCAGAAAAATGACTATCGGAAAATTCGCCTTCACTTCTACCTAATCCCGTAAAATCGAAACGTAGCACCCCAAAATCATGATTGGTTAACGAACGACTAATGTTTTTAACCGCAGATAACGTACTGGTACAGGTAAAACAATGTGCAAACACTGCAAAATAATTCGGATTCTGATTTGCAGGCAATTCTAAATAGGCCTGAAGTTTTACACCTTTATCATTTTCTATTTCAAGTTTCTGACTTTTCATATTTTGATTTATTATTGATTAAAAATACGGTTACATAAATTTACGAACTGCAGGACAACATCGAACAACCCACTTTATTCCGTGCCCATTCTGGTCGTTTTGCAAACCATTTTTCAGAGTCTGGTTGCTCGTCGTATGGATTTTTTAATAAATTGAATAATTCATCCACCAATGCATAATCTCCTTTTTCAGCGTCATCTATTGCCAATTGCGACATATAGTTTCTAAGCACATATTTGGGGTTAACGCCATTCATTTTTAAAGCACGTTCTGCATCAGACAATGTTTCTTTTTGTAATCGGTCCGAATACGTTTTAAACCAATTATTCCAAACTTCTTCAATTTCTGAAGTCATGGCATCTGGATTGTAAAAAGCGTCTTCGATAAGTTTCAATCCATTTGAAGGATTTCCTTTTTCAAATTTCGAAAGATTTCTAAATGCAATCGTCATGTCTGTTTCTAGCATTTGCAATGCATCTTCAAAATCTTGAATCAGTTTTAAGTCGGATTCTTCCGCTTTAAAAAGCCCTAATTTTGAACGCATCATCTGTAAAGACTGGGTTTCAAAATTCGTTTTATACGCATCTAAAATAGCTTGTAACGCATCGACATCTTCAATTAAAGGATATAACGCATTTGCTAGTTGATATAAATTCCAAAGCCCAATATTAGGCTGGTTTCCGTAGCGATATCTCTTATGTTGTCTATCGGTTGTATTTGGCGTCCAACCATAATCGAAACCTTCTAACCAACCGTAAGGCCCGTAATCTATGGTTAAACCTAAGATTGACAAATTATCGGTATTCATTACACCATGCACAAAACCGACACGTTGCCAATCGACAATCATTTTAAGCGTACGTTCAGAAACTTTCTTGAAAAAGGCTAAATACGTTGCTTTTGATGGTGCTCCCAATTCTGGATAAAAATGTTTTATCGTATAATCTGTAAGCGTTTTAAGTGTTTTAGCATCTTCTCGAGACGCTAAAAGTTCAAAGCTTCCGAAACGCAAGAAACTTGGAGCCACACGACACACTACTGCACCTTCTTCGTATTCCGGATTTCCGTTATACATAACATCGCGTAATACTTGGTCTCCCGTTACCGCTAACGATAATGCTCGCGTAGTAGGCACGCCCAAATGAAACATGGCTTCGCTACATAAATACTCACGAACAGACGAACGTAACACCGCCAAACCATCGGCGGTTCTAGAATATGGCGTGGGACCAGCACCTTTTAATTGCAAAGCCCAACGCTGATTTTTATATTCAATCTCGGTTAAATTTATGGCACGACCATCGCCTAATTGTCCTGCCCAATTCCCGAATTGATGTCCGCCATAGCACATAGCATACGGTCTTGTATCTTCCAACATTTGATTCCCTGTGAACACTTTTAAAAATTCTTCCGACTGACTTTCAGCTTCCGAAATCCCCAATGTTTCCAACAATTCTGGAGACACATGAATCAATTCTGGTTTTGCAGTATGTTTGGGCGTAACATAAGAAAAACAAGCTTCGCTAACCTGACGCCTAGAGTTTTCTAGAATCGGATCGGCGGGAAGTTCGCTTGTAAACGTCTCGTTTATATGTGATTTAAAAGTTTTCAAAGGGCGTGTCTATTTTAATTTATCGGCATGCATTTGCCTTAACTTGGCTAGCTTCGGATTAATAACCGCAGTGCAATAGCCTTGTGTTTTATTGTTTTCGTAATAGTCTTGATGATAATCTTCAGCTTCAAAAAATGGTCCTAACACACTCACTTCTGTCACTATTTTATCATCGAAATACGGTTGAATATTTTCAATTACAACATCTATAATCGCTTTCTCTTCTTCATTCTGATAGTAAATTACAGAACGATATTGCGTCCCACGATCGGCACCTTGACGATTTAAAGTTGTAGGGTCGTGTGTGGTAAAAAAGATGATTAAAATATCTTGTAATGAAATCACATTCGCATCATAGGTAAGTTGAATAACTTCGGCATGACCGGTTAATCCCGAACATATTTCGCGATATGTAGGTGTTCCAGGGACCGTACCTCCAGTATATCCTGAAACCACTTTTTCGATACCCTTTACCTGTTGAAACACAGCCTCTGTACACCAGAAACAACCGCCTCCTAGCGTGATAATTTCTTTTGTATTATCCATGATGTTCTTCTTTCTCTAGCGTAATTGATTCTGAATTTACACAATAGCGTAATCCACTTGGTTCTGGTCCATCAGGAAACACATGACCTAAGTGCGCATCGCAAGTATTACACATCACTTCTACACGAACCATACCGAATGCGGTATCCTTTTCGTACTTGATGGCATTCTCTTGGATAGGTTGCGTAAAACTTGGCCACCCTGAGCTAGATTCGAATTTTATAGTTGAATCGAATAATAACGTCCCGCAACACACACAACCATATTTTCCAGCTTCGTGTGCACTACAAAGTGCTCCCGAATGTGGTGCTTCGGTTCCTTTTAATCTTGCTATTCTAAATTGGTGAGGTGTTAATAATTCTTTCCATTCTTCGTCGGTTTTCTCTACACGACGATGGGGTTCTGGATTGCCATTCACGGCAAAATCCATTATATTTTTCCATGTAAGCATACTATTCCTTTTTTTAAATTTGTATTAAAAAATAACACTGATGGTTATATGATATCTGTATTAGACTCATTAACGCGCTCCATCTTACATACAAATATGATTAATTCCTATTGGGCATAAAAATATCGCTTGTTAATAATCATACAATTTTTACTTAAAATACAATTAAAAATTACAATATAAAAACGAATAAAACCTATCTCAATGCATATATGCGATTGGGATAGGTTTATGCTTAACATTGTAAGTGAATGCCATGTAATTATGTATTCACTTATATAGAATCAATTTCTATTACACTTAAAAAATAAAATCAAAAGGTAATGATTACTTAGAGGCTTTCTTTGCTTCTAACAATACGATATCATACTCATTGTTCAGAATAACATTTCCATTTTCGACAGTAACATCGGTATTAGAATAGGCATCATGAATATTCAAGCGTTCAGGAAAAACGCCTCCAACGGGTATTATTTTCTTTCCTTTTTCAAGATTTAAACCAATAACCACTCGGTCTTCAAAATCGTCTTTTTTATATATTCGAGAAAACACATATGGTGCTTCAGAAATCATGTGATGTCTTCCTGCTCCAACCGCTGGATGGTGTGCTCTAAACTGACCTAATAGTTGCCAATGTGCTAAAACCGCTTGCGTTATAGGATTAGAATTTATATCGTCCCAATTCATAAACGTACGTAGATTGGCATCGCCAATTGCACCTTCGGCATGCAGGATTCTAGCCGATTCATCGCCATAATAAATTTGTGCGGCACCTTGAGTAAGCAACAATTTTGTAGCCGTTTCAAAAGGTTTTATGCGCATCGGGTCGAATGGCTGACCATCGTCGTGAGAACTTAAATAATTTAGTACACTGTAACCTTTTAAATCGTTATTAAGTATACTATCGTATTTGGTAAACATGGACTCGTAATCCATTTGTTGCACATTCCACTTAAATTCAAAATTGATTAATTGGTTGAATGCTTTATCGAAATAATTGACTTTACGGTCGCCAAAATCGAAGGCTTTTTTATGACTTATAACATAGTTATACACTTCCCCTACAAGATAGAATCCATTATCGTCTAAGACTTTATCGGGATTTTCCATTTTAAACTGAGCAAAAGCAGTATCCACAACCTTTCTAAATTCTTGCCACACATAAGGTTCTGTATGCTTAACGGTATCTACTCGATAACCATCAATTCCGAATTCTGTGATATAATCGGCTAGCCATTTCATGATGTAAAAACGGGGTGCTCTTGGGTAGCCTGTGCTCTCAAAAAAAGCATCTAATTCGGCTACTTCTTTCTCATATCTGCCTTCTGCTTTCCATTTGGCAATAAGCTGAGGAGGTAACTCCACTGCATCATCACTTTCTGTTCTAATATCTGGTAAATTTTCAACCAAAGTACAACTTACGGTGCTATCGAAATCTTGATAATCGCAAGCCGGACCTGTTCTTACCCAATCATCGGGCCAAACAGGGTCTTTCTCCGTTACCGGCCCCCTATGATTAATAACAGCATCTAAAACAATACGAATGCCTTTACTATGTGCCACTTCTACAAGCTGTTTTAAATCTTCTTTTGTCCCGAAATCAGGGTCTAAATTCGTCCAATCCTTAGTCCAATAGCCATGGAAACCATAAGATAATCCAGTACCTTCATCTGTACCGCCATGAATTTGCTCTACAATTGGTGTCATCCAAATGGCATTTACACCCAAATCTGTAAAATAACCCGATTCTACTTTTTGTGTTACCCCTTTGATATCTCCACCTTCAAAACCTCTTAAAACTCCAGTTTCTAGATCTCTTCCATAATTTAGATCGTTGGATGTATCTCCATTATTAAAACGATCGACTAACATGAAATAAATTGTAGCCGCGTCCCATCTAAAAGGTACTTCCACTTCTTGCCCAATTGATTTATCAGTTGACTTATCAGTTGTTTTGTTTTGACACCCTGTAACCATAATTCCCAATATTAAAACTACTATAAAGTTACGCATAATCTATTGCAATTTAAAGATGAAAGATTGTAACGGCTTTACCGCAATTTTGGCTTCGGCTCCATTTTCTGAAACCTGTAAAACTGTTTGATACGATTTATACAATTGGTCTTCTAACAGGTATTCTCCTGGTTTTAATTGCCAAGCATCTACAAGGTCTTTTGGTAGTTTTAAATAGAATTCTGTACCGTAATCGGCATCGAAATTATTAACAATTATAAGTTTCTCGTTGTCGTTCCATCTGGCATAAGAGAATTGTTTTAATCCATAATCGCCCGTATTATGCGTATTGTAGTCATGTAGGTCTTGGTAGTTCCCCATTAAGGCCTCACTAGAAATTGTGAAATTTAGCAAGCGCTTATAGAAATCGTATAATTCTAATTCTTCTGTAGTAGATTGTCCGCCATCGAATTGCTTATTATTTACCCAACGTCTTAAGGTTGGCACACTTCCGTAATCGAAAATTGATGTTCTAGACGGGTCTCCAAATCCTAAATCTTCTGCACCTGGCTCTCCAAATTCTTGTCCGAAATAAATTAATGTCGGTGACGTGCTTATGGTTGCAGAAACCACCATAGCTGGCTTGGCTTTAAAGGCATTTCCTGCAAACTCTGGACTTGCAATACGTTGCTCGTCGTGATTTTCTAAAAAGTGCAACATGTGGTGTTCGATATCGCTTAAATCTCTTTGGATTGGCACAATATCGTCGGTTTTTCCCCAACCTTGCATAACATGCTTAAGTGTATCGTACAACTGTACTTTGTCGTATAAATAATCCATTTTTCCTTTACGGATATAATCTCTGTATAAACTAGGATTATACACTTCGGCCAATAAAAACGCCTCAGGATTTTTCATTTTTATAGCAGAATTCATATAGCTCCAGAATTCTACAGGCACCATTTCGGCCATATCGTAACGAAAGCCATCCACACCCTTTGCCGTCCAATACAAAGCAATCTCTTTAAATTTCACCCAAGAATCCGGCACCGTTTTATCTTGCCAAAATTCGAAATGCGCTTTATAATCTTTTGTATCGAATCCGTCTGGCAAACTATCAAAATCATGATGACCTTCTGGCGTTACCCCGTAATTTATTTTTACTGTTTCGTACCAATCGTTAGGGTCTGGTTGTGGTAAACGCGAGCCATTTCCGGTCCATTTCGATGGATTTTCATCGAACTTTCCATCTAATAACTCATGTTCAGAACCTCCTAAAGGCACATATCCATTTCGGCGTTCTGGCACCACAAAAGGCTCACCCGGATTGTAATAAAAATTATTATTCACATTATAAACAACCGTTTTATCGTCGGTTTCACCAAAGTCTGTAACGCCTTCTGGTTTTGTAATGCTTTTATAGTTTCTAGCAACGTGGTTAGGAACGATATCAATAATCACCTTTAAACCCGCTTTATGAGAACGCGCAATTAAGGCTTCAAACTCTTGTAAACGCTCAGCTGGATTTTCGGCTAAATCGGGATTCACATTATGGTAATCTTTTACAGCATATGGCGAACCTGCTCGTCCTTTAACAACATCTGGGTCGTCGTTAGAAATACCATAAGCCGTATAATCTGTAATAACATCGTGATGTGGCACACCGGTATACCAAATGTGCGTGACACCTAAATCTTTAATTTTAGATAAAGCCTTATCGGTAAAATCGTTAAACTTCCCAACGCCATTTTCTTCGATGGTTCCCCAGGGTTTATTGGTCTCATTTGTATTCCCGAATAAACGTGTGAATACTTGATAAACGACTTCCTTTTTTGGTGCGGTGGCAGTCTCTGCCTTATTACTTTCTTTCAAAATATCTTTCTTTTTAGAATCACAGCTGATTAAAACTAATAAAATCATTGCAATTGATGCTATACCTTGTTTAAACATTATAATATTATTTTAATTTCTAACTCAGAATCTACCTCCCATATTAATGGAACTTCTAAAATATGCGTGTGTTTATCGTATGTAAACGCCAATTCTTTTTTACCTTTTTTAATGCTTGCTGGCGCTGTTTCCATATTATGAATAATTAGCTGAATGGTTTTTGAATCTACTTTATACGCCGGACCTACATCATCTTTAAACACAAACTGCATTCCTTTTTTATGTTGTGAATAAGAAAAATTAAGGCGCTCGTATTTTCCTTTTTCAAATGCGTTTAATGTTTCCCCATCATCATTATATAACTGAGAAGAACTGCTTGTAATGGATGCATCGTGATAGTAATGAAGCAATAAATTGTGACCGGTATACGACTTGGTATTTTGCATGCGTTTTGCCATAGGAATAAATGCTCCGCCTTTAACATAGGTTGGAATGCTATTTTCGACTACTGAAACGGTTTTGGTTTGTCCGCCTTCAATTTTTTCATCTGTATAAAAATCGAACCACATATTATTTTTTGGAAATATAACTTCATGCGTTTTTACACCTGCTTCTAAAATAGGTGACACCAAAAAGGAATCTCCCCAATAATACGTATTTGCCAAATTTTGATAGGTAACATCTTTTGGATGCTCAAAAAATAACGGACGCATTAATGGTGTCCCTTTTTTATGATTCTGGAAGGCAAGGTTGTAATTATACGGCAATAAGGCATAACGTAATCTTATGGCTTTCCGAGCCAAATTCTTTGCATGTTCGTTCCTAAAAACAGGTTCGCTAGGTACGTCTTCCTGTGCATGAGGTCTGTATATAGGCTGAAAAACGCCATATTGCAACCAACGTACATACAACTCGTCGTCTAGATTATCGCCTGCAAAACCACCTAAATCACTATGCATATACCCTAAGCCTTGCATTCCCATTTGTAGAGCAATTTCTGGCTGACTTTGCAATCCGCCCCAAGTGCGATTTACAT
The DNA here is from genome assembly GCF_051016085.1 of Formosa bonchosmolovskayae. Classification (GTDB taxonomy): domain Bacteria; phylum Bacteroidota; class Bacteroidia; order Flavobacteriales; family Flavobacteriaceae; genus Formosa. The sequence continues at coordinate 1,729,332 of NZ_CP174605.1, read as the reverse complement.
CGCCAGACCACGGAATTAATCCGTAACGTTGCGAACCAGAATATCCCGCACGCATTAACACAAAAGGTCTCATTTTTGAATCTGCACTTAAGCTACTTTCATAAACCAATCGTGCCCAATCGTGACCATAAACATTATGCACTTCGTCTGCTGTTCCTGTGGCATGTAATAATGCTTTAGGATGCACTTCAGGCTCGCCTAAATCGCCCCAAATTCCAGATACGCCCATTTCGAATACATCCTTATAGATGTTAGAAAACCAATCGAAACCCGATTTGCTATAGATATCGATAAGACCTGTATTTCCGAAAAAGAAATCGTAAGTATAGGGTTGTCCTAATGAGTCTTTCGCTAACACATCTTGCTCGACAGCTTCTTCCCAACGGTTAGAGGTGGTTAACACAAAAGGCTCGGTAATTAAAATGGTGTTTACGCCTTCCTTATCGAAATCTTTAATCATTCTTTCAGGCGTTGGAAACGAATCTGTATCGAAAGCCAGATTCCCCATAGTGCCTTGCACCTCTTTCCCAAACCAATATAAATCTAAAATCACGGCATCTACAGGAATTTCTTCTGCTTTAAACTTAGCAATGGTTGCGCGTGTTTCTGCTTCGGAATGATAACCAAATCGGCTAGAAAAATTTCCCAAAGCCCAACGTGGTGGCATAGGTTGCTTTCCTGTTAATTGGGTGTAATTATCTATAATATCTTCCCACGAATCTGATGCAATAACCTGATAGGTTTTTCGGCCGGAAATGGTTTCGTAAGTTAGACTGTTATCCTGTTTACTATCTAAATCTAAATATCCGATAGGCGCATTATCAAAATGAATCATGTATTGCTTAGAAGACATGACTATTGGCAAGGTAAAATTCATTAACTCGCTATGCGTTTCGTAACCGTAATGTGCACGATTGTACAATTGTAAACGGTGTCCGCGACGATTCATGCCCAACGCTCTAGCACCACCACCATACAACACTTCGGTATCGTCTAAATTAAACTGAATGGCTTCACCTTCGTCGGTCTTCGAATAGCCGTCCTTTTCTGAAATTAATGGTTGCCCTTTATATGCATATTGAATTTGAAAAGGTGATTTTTTAATAATTACAGACACGCCCTCTGAATTTAGAACCATAGCTTCCGGAGTATCTGAGATGTTAGAAAACGGCGTGTAATCTTTTAAAACTACCGCATGAGATTCTGGATTTTCTTGTTCTCCTTTTGGAATAAAAGTGGTTTCAACTATTGATTTATTGTATAATTTAATCACATAAACACCATCTTGAACCACAACCTTATAACCCGCTTTAGTGGTTTCTGAAGACACAAAAGTTCTATTGGGGTTCTGAGCAAAACTGACTTGTAAAAAGCAGAGTGCAAATAATATATATAGTAAGTTTTTCATTTTATTTAGACATTAAAAAAGTGCAGGGAATTATTTTAAGAAAAGAATACTGTTGCGTATTAAAATTAACCGCTAATGCCTAAAACCATTAAAAAGAACTGTGTCATAATTCATTTTTTGTGGTTAATAAAAGCGGACCTTTTTCTGTAAGTTTTAACTGTGTTTCCCAAGTTACAGTTGCTCCCGTAACTACATTTTTAAGAGTTTTACCTTCTAAATTCAATTCCTTAAAGCGTGTTAAATCTAATTCTTTAGCATCTTCATTTTTGTTTAAAATAAGAACAACCGTTTCGTCACCATGTACTCTACACAAGACGTAAATTCCATTTTCTGGAGCAAAATGAACAGTTTTACCAGTATGAATGGCCTTGCTCTTTTTTCTATAATTTAAAATTTTCGAGACAAAATCTTGCATATCGGCCTGGTCTTCGGATAAACCTAAACCGGTAAACGCATTTACAGCATCGTCTTGCCAGCCACCAGGGAAATCGGACCGAATTAAACCATGGTCGTCTGGTTGTGCCGTGTTTTGCATTAAAATTTCGGTACCATAATACATTTGCACTATGCGTGGCACGAGAAAAATATAGCTCAATGCCATTTTAGTATTAGCAATATTTTCGTGAAGCTGAGTAAACACACGGTCCATATCGTGATTGTCTGCAAAAATTAAAATATCTTCAGGAGTTGTATAAGCAAAATCCATTGCCAAACCTTCGTACATTTTTACAAAACCAGTCGCCCAATCTTCATTTTCATTTAAGGCGCTTATTATATTTTGTTGCATCGGAAAATCCATAGTCGATTTTAAATGCGATTCGTAACCTTCTTTATTAGGTGTTCCGGCTTGCCAGTATCTTACCAATAACGGATTAGTACTCCACTCTTCACCAACAATATTAAAATTCGGGTATTCTGACATTATTGTTGAAGCCCAAGTACTCATAAATGATTTGTCGGAATACGGATAGGTATCTTGACGAATACCTGCGAGTCCCAAAGTTTCTATCCACCATATATTATTCTGAATAATATACTTCGCCATAAATGGATTTCTCTGATTTAAATCGGGCATAGATGGCACGAACCAGCCTTCGACCATATCTTTTTTATCGACTTTTGAAGCATAGGTATCTTGATTTGTAGTGCGTCGGTGATTCGAATTACGCAGTGTTCCAGAGGTTTCAAAAGCTTCTTGCTGATTCACCCAGTCTGTGAAAGGCAAATCTTTCATCCACCAATGTTCACTTCCGCAATGGTTCGCCACCATATCCATGATAAGTTTTAAACCTCGAGCATCCATTTTTTGAGCCAATTCTTTATAATCTTGAAGTGTTCCAAAACGCGGGTCCACTTCATAAAAATCGGTCATGGCATAGCCGTGATACGAAGACGAATTCATATCATTTGTCAGCATAGGTGTTGGCCAAATTGCTGTAAATCCTAAGTTATCTATATAATCTAAATGATTTATAATACCTCGAATATCGCCACCGTGTCTTGCATAATTATCGGTTCTATCTATTTTTTGTTCCCTTAAATCGGTATCGATATCATTTTTAATATTTCCGTTAGAAAACCGGTCTGGTGTAATTAAATACATCGCATCGGAACTATTAAAACCAATATAATCTTCAGGGTTTTTAGGACGAGCTTTTAACTCGTATTCATATTTAAACGAGTTACCATCGGCTTTACGAAACACGATATCGAATGTTCCGGGCTCCGTTGAAGCATCAATTTGTAAATCGATAAATAAATAATTCGGACTATGAGCTTGGTGCACTTCAGAAATGGAGACACCTGGATAGTTAATTTCGGGAATAGCGTTTCCTATTTCAGAGCTATTTACAAGCAATTGCAATTCCGAATTTTTGAAACCTATCCACCAATTTGGCGGTTCTACATGTGTGATTTGTGCACTTAAATTCAGGCTAAAAAACAGTAATACCATAGAAAAAATAATTTGCTTGTTGTTTACTAATCCTTTAGATAATTTACGCATAACTATACACTTTTTTTAGTATAAAAAACAGTATTCCGAAATAATTAAATGTCTTATTTCACTTCCATAATACTAATAGCATAACCACCTCCTGCAACAGAGATTTGAGATAATTTTGTTTTGTGATTCACCTTTTGTTTTGTAATCTTATAAGCCCGAGGGTTGGTTTTATAATCGGCATCTTTAGCATCGGCATAGATTACTGCGTTGTACGTTTTATCTTTATCTAAGAAATCTAAACTGATTTTAGATGTTCTTTTAGTATTTCCGTTAACATTCCCTACAAACCAATTACTACTCCCTTTTTCTTTTCTAGCCACAGTAATATAATGTCCTGGTTCTGCTTCTAAATAAATACTGTCGTCCCAATCTATAGCGACATCTTTTATAAACTGAAAGGCATACATAAACTGTTCGTAATGTTCTGGAAAATCTGCTGCCATTTGCAACGGACTGTACATGGTAACATACAATGCCAACTGATTAGCGATTGTACTATTTACATGCGAGTTGTTGTTAGGACTAAATTTACTAATATCCATTTCGAAAATTCCAGGTGTATAATCCATAGGACCTCCTATTAATCGTGTAAATGGTAAAATGGTGACGTGATTTGGCTTAGAACCTCCAAAAGCCTGGTATTCGGTGCCTCGAGCAGATTCGTTACCTATTAAATTAGGATATGTTCTAGCAACACCTGTTGGTCTTACCGCTTCGTGTGCATTGACCATAATTTTATAGTCTGCCGCCTTTTCGAGGGCATACTGATAATGGTTTACAATCCATTGATTGTAATGATTTTCACCTCGAGGTAAAATATCGCCTACATAACCACTCTTTACAGACTTATAACCGTGGGCGTTCATAAACTGATAGGCTTGATCCATATGCCGCTCGTAATTACGAACAGAAGCCGAGGTCTCATGATGCATCATCATCTCTACACCTTTAGATTTCGCGTAGGCATGAATACCTTCCACATCAAAATCTGGATATGGTGTTACAAAGTCGAAAACATAATCTTTAGAATGTCCGAACCAATCTTCCCAACCTTCGTTCCAGCCTTCTACTAAAACAGCATCAAAACCATGCTCGGCGGCGAAATCAATATATTTTTTTACATTTTCGGTATTTGCCGAATGTGTTTTATTTGGAGATACTTTAGAATAGTCTGTAACTCCTAATTGAACCGATGGTAAATCGTCTGTATAATGCCAAGATCCTTTTCCGGTAATCATTTCCCACCAAACACCTACGTATTTCACAGGTTTAATCCACGATGTATCTTCAATCGCACAAGGCTCGTTTAGGTTGTAAGTTATTTTTGAAGCCAGAATATCACGTGCATCATCACTTACCATAACCGTTCTCCATGGCGATGTTGCCGGCGCTTGAATATAGCCTTTATCGCCGTTAGAATCTGGTGTTAACCAAGACTCGAATATTAGGTTTTCATCATCTAAATTAAGATGCATGCAAGAGTAATTTATTAAAGCCGCTTCATGCAAGTTTATGTATAGACCGTCGTTAGTTTTCATAATTAACGCGGTTTGCACACCTGTTGGAGAAAAAGAGGTTTGCGATAAGTTTGCCGTTACTGCACCTTCAGAATACCCGCGAATTTCAGACAATTTAGATTCGGTATAATCATATTCCTGAGTATCATAATCGCCTGGAATCCAAAATGCAGTATGGTCGCCTGCCATGGCAAATTGTGTACGCTCTTCCTTAATTGTAAAATACACTAAGTTTTTTTGTTCGGGAAATTCGTAACGAAACCCTAAACCTTCGTCAAACAGACGAAAACGAATAATAACTACGCGTTCTGTATCTTCTTGGGTTAAGGTTACAGCCAGCTCATTATAATGATTTTGAATGGTTTTTACTTCACCCCAAACCGGAGTCCATGACGCGTTAAAAGTCGCCGTTTCTGTATTTGTGATTTTAAAATCGTTCAATAAAGATTTTTCATCGTCTTTTAATTCTAATCCTAAACGACTCGTTTTTATAACCTCCTTATTTTTATAAGCTAATTTATACGTTGGAGTTCCGTTTTCAAGAAGCTCAAAATGCATGGTTAAGTTACCACTAGGCGATTTTAACTCTTGTGCATGAGCTAAATGCATGGACGCAAATAAAACAATTAAATAGGGCATGATATTTTTCATTAATCTGTATTTCAAATTTATTTTTCAACTACAAAACAGCAAGTCTTACTCTTTTAAGGGCAAGTGCATTTTAACCTGTATTTAATGCTGAATACGTGCGTTATTAAAAACCACTATAACAAGAATTAAACACCTCTATCATCAAAATGCACTTTCCTTATTTTTTTAATCTTCTAACTGAAGTACTATCTTTTTATTATTAGCGAGTATTTCTAATTCGTTTCCTTTTTCAAGTTTAAATTCAGCGCCTTTTTGAGTCACTTTTACTTTTACAACCTGATTTCTAAAATTCACTTTAAACGAATAGCCTTCCCATTGCTGTGGAATTTTAGGCTCGAAAGACAACATATTATCTTTAATTCGCATGCCTCCAAAACCTTCAACAATACTCATCCAGGTTCCTGCCATAGATGTAATGTGCAGTCCTTCTTCTACTTCTTTATTATAATCGTCTAAATCTAAACGCGACGTACGTAAATAAAATTCGTACGCCTGATCCATACGGTCTAATTTAGCCGCCTGAATACTGTGTACACAAGGAGATAATGAACTTTCATGAACCGTAAATGGCTCGTAAAAATCGAAATGACGTTCAAGTTCTTCAGTAGTAAAATGATCTTCGAAAAAGTAGAACCCTTGTAACGTATCGGCTTGTTTAATATAAGGTGAACGTAAAATACGGTCCCAAGACCATTTTTGATTAATTGGTCGCGAGGCTTTATCTAAGTCGGCTACCGTAATTAATTCTTTGTCTAAGAACCCGTCTTGCTGTAAGTACACATTATATTTTTCTGAGAATGGCAAATACATGTTTCCAGCTACGGCTTTCCATTTTTCTAATTCTTCTGGAGACAGATTTACTTTATCCTGAATTCTACTAAAATCGTCTTCGTAGTCTTTAGCAACTTTCTTAATATTTTCTATCGCATAATCGATACACCACTTTGCAATATAATTGGTGTAGAAATTATTATTGACGTTGTTTTCGTATTCATTCGGACCAGTAACACCAAGAATAACATATTTATCGTGTGCTGCGGATAGCGTAGCACGCTGTTGCCAAAAACGCGCAATTCCGATTAAAACTTCTAATCCTTTTTCTGGAATATAGCTATAGTCGTTTGTGTAGCGGTAGTAGTTAAAAATAGCAAATGCGATTGCACCGTTTCTATGAATTTCTTCGAAAGTTATCTCCCATTCGTTATGGCATTCTTCACCATTCATGGTTACCATTGGATATAAGGCTGCTCCGTTTGTAAATCCTAATTTCCCGGCATTTTCGATAGCCCGATCTAAATGATGGTAGCGGTATTCTAATAAATTACGCGCCACTTTCTGATCTTTGGTCGCCATATAAAACGGAATACAATACGCTTCGGTATCCCAATAGGTACTTCCGCCGTATTTCTCGCCTGTAAATCCTTTTGGTCCAATATTTAAACGTGCGTCCTTACCTAAGTAGGTATGATTTAATTGCATGATATTAAATCGGATGCCTTGTTGTGCCTTAACATCTCCAGAAATAGTAATATCTGCCATGTCCCAAATTTTAGCCCAAGCTAATTCTTGCTGTACCAACAAATGTTGAAAGCCTAGACTAACGGCTTTACTTAGAACTGTTTTTGCCACTAAGACCAGTTGCGATGCTTCGTGATTACGATCTACTGTGTAACCACCATATTTATGAATAGAAAAAGTCTGATTTTTTTTTACCGAAGAGTTATACTTAAACATGATACGTCTATCGGTATGCGAAGTCTCTTCTTTAGCATCTAATTTTATTCCGTCTAAGAAGTATTCCGAAGTCATAAACGTACACGTTTTAAACTCCGTTTTCATGGTATGGGCTTCTATAAATGCCATGTTACCATCTTGAGTTACGGCAGTGGTTTCCCAAAACTTATCGTCCCAATTAGTATCTTCATTTGTAATTCCAGAATCTAAATAGGGCTCGAAGGTAATTTCTGCATCACCACTTAAAGGCGTGACGTTATAAGAAATAGCCCCAACCTCATCTAATTCTATGCTCAAGAAACGTTTCGTTTCTACACGAATTTGCATGTCGTTTGGCAAGGTGGCTTCAAAAGAACGTGACAACCAACCTTCTTTCATATTTAATTCACGTTTAAAATCTGAAACGTGCTTACATCTAAATAAATCTAAAGGATTTCCGTTTACGAATACATTAATACCAATCCAACTTGGAGCATTTAATACTTTAGCAAAATATTCTGGATAGCCATTTTTCCACCAACCTACACGTGTTTTATCTGGATAATATACACCAGCGATATAACTTCCTTGAAATGTTGGCCCAGAATAGTACTCTTCAAAATTAGCACGTTGCCCCATGGCACCATTACCAATACTAAATAAACTTTCTGACGATTTAACGCGTTCTACATCAAATCCTTCTTCAATAATCGACCAATTGTCTGGTTTAATATAATCTTGATTCATTTTTTTATTTAAGATAATAAAATACCGCGATTTATATACTGAAGAAGAATCATTCAGTTTATGCGCCGCTTTAGGGTATTCTAGTTGTTAATTAATTTATTTATAAATTCTGTTGAAATCTCAGTGAAGTCGTTAAAAATATAATCGGCTTCATGTAACACGTCTTGACTACCAATACCAATCGAAATCATATGTGCCGCATTTGCAGCTTGTACGCCTGCAACAGAATCTTCAAAAACGATACAGTCTTCTGGTTTTACATTTATAGCAGTAGCTGCATTTAAAAACACTTCTGGATCCGGCTTTGCTTTAGAAACATCGTTCCCATCTACAATAGCTTCAAACTTAGATAAGATGTTTACTTTCTCTAATATAATTCTTGCATTCTTGCTTGCCGAACCTAACGACACACCTTGGTTGTTGTCTTTTAAATAATCGAGCACACGAGGCACATCTGGAAGAATTTCTGAATCGTCCATTTTATTAATAAACTCTAAATATTCGGTGTTTTTTAAAGTCATTAACTCTTGAAACTTTTCTTCGGAAACCGAAGTTTCTCCCCAAGCCAAGATTTTTTTTAGCGATTCGACTCTGCTCACGCCTTTAAGTTGTTCGTTTTGAATTTCGGTAAAATCGAATCCTAAACTATTAGCAAGATTTTTCCATGCTAAAAAATGATACTTTGCGGTGTCTACAATAACACCGTCTAAATCGAATATAAATCCTTTTCTTTTCATACGTTTTCTAATTCTGGTTGATACGAGATCGCATTTTTATCTGTGATTAACAAGTTACAAAATCCTGCAATAATGAGACTTAAACCTGCCACCAACATGGCATTAATAGTTTCTTCGCCTAATAAACTAGACACAAAGTTAATTCCACCTATTGCAGCAATAATTTGTGGGATAACAATAAACATGTTAAAAATCCCCATAATAACTCCCATTTTCTTTGGATCTACGGCACTCGATAGCATGGCATATGGCATGGATAAGATGCTACCCCAGGCAATACCGACAAGTATAAATGAGTATTTTAAAAATTCTGGTGCGGGAATAAAATACATAGATAAAAATCCTAAACCGCCTAAAAACAGTGATCCCATATGCACATATTTACGATTAATTCGTTTTTTAGAGGTGTAAAAAGCCAAGACTAAAGCAAAAACCATTGAAGACAATCCATAAACTCCCATAGAGGAACCCACTAAATTTGAAGATTTTTGAAATGCCGTATTCACTACATCAAATGCTTCGGCTTGAGCAGGAATGCTTAAATCGTAAGCCGCTTCTATTGGCGCGGGTGTATGATAGATATGCTCTGTTAGTGCTGGATTGGCTAAACTCCACATGGTAAAAAAGGCGAACCAACTAAAAAATTGAATCAGCCCTAGTTTTTTCATCGTGGTAGGCATGTTCCCTATATTATTTGTAATATCTGAAATAAACGAATTTTTCTTAGCCTTCTCTTTTTCGAAAGCCTCCATATCTTCTGGCGGATATTCTGAAGTGGTAAACACCGTATATAAGATACTGACTAAAAACACCACAGCACCAATACCAAATGCCACTTTAACCGACATAGGCACAACACCCATAGGCGCGGCATCGCTTACACCTAGCTGAGACACCATCCAAGGTAAATTACTTGCGACCCAAGTACCAATACCAATAATTAAAGTTTGTACTACGAAACCGTAAGACCGTTGAGAATCGGGCAATTTATCGGCGACTAAGGCACGAAAGGGTTCCATAGAGACATTAATAGATGCATCTAAAATCCATAAAAAACCTGCAGCCACCCATAAGACAGGAGAATGCGGTACAATTAATAAGGCTATAGAGCTTAAAACAGCTCCGATAAGAAAGTAGGGCTTTCGTCTTCCCCAACGCGGGCTCCAAGTACGATCGCTCATATACCCTATAATGGGCTGAATTAATAAACCCGTTAAAGGCGCTGCTATCCATAACAATGGAATCGCTTCCTTGTCTGCACCTAGTGTTTGAAATATTCGAGACATAAAGCCTCCTTGTAATGCAAATCCGAATTGTATTCCTAGAAAACCGAAACTCATGTTCCAAATTTCCCAGAAATTGAGGGCACGCTTTTTCATTAATAGTATATTTAAATGAATACCATTGACAAGCGAAAAACTTATCAAAACTTATTGTGAGAAGTAAAAATACAAGTTTTGATTGCGGGGCTAATATACAAAATATTTTAAATTAGCCTATGTTAAATTTTATTTAGTAGACTCTCGTTCTTTTAATTCGGTCTCGATTACAACCGATTTAAAATACTCGTACTCAGACTCGTTCTCTAATTTCTCTATTAATAATTCGGCAGCAACCGCACCTATTTTCTTACCATGCTGACAAACAGTTGTAAGCGTTGGTGTGGAGTGACGGGACAAAACACCGTCTGTAAAACCAATAACTTGAAGATCTTCTGGAATCCTTTTCCCGAGCTTTCTTGCCACTTTCATCACTGTGATCGCGTACAATTCGTTTACAGCAAAAACACCATCTATGTTTGGGTTATCTAAAAATAAGGTCATAAGTTCTTGTTCTAGAACTTCAATATAATCTTCAGAAACTAGCTTATCATCAACCTTTAGTATTAATTCCGATCGGGTATCAATATTATGTTCATTAAGCGCTTCAATGTAGCCTTGCGTGCGTAAACGCCCCACACTAATATAGTCTTTAGTGGTAATGATTGCGATGTTTTCACATTGATTTTCTATTAGTTTCTCGACTGCTTTTTTAGCTCCTTTTAAGTCGTCTACAACAACCTTATCACAATTTATTTCATTTACTACACGATCAAACATAACTATTGGCATCCCTTGACTAATCGTTTCATTAAAATGATGATAATCTTGCTTTAACAAGGTTTGCTTAGACATCGATAAAATAAACCCGTCAATACTACCATTAGCAAGCATTTCCATGTTAATCACCTCCTTATCAAAAGACTCATTAGACAACCCAATAATAACATTATACCCTTTTTTATTGGCAACCTCCTCTATGCCTTGAATGACTTTCGAGAAAAAATGGTGCACTATTTCAGGAATGATGATTCCTATGGTTTTAGTCTTTCTATTCTTTAAACTTAACGCAATATTATTAGGTCTGTAATTATACAATTTAGCAAAGGCTTTAACCTTCTCTCTTGTATCTTCACTAATCTCTCTACTGTTTCGCAATGCTTTAGAAACTGTAGCAATAGACACATCTAATTCTTTCGCTATTTGTTTTAAAGTGACTTTCTTTTTCATTACTTATACATTTAATTACAAATATACTACAACCTTGTCATTTTTCAATATTTAACACGGTTTCACTGAATTTTTTTGCAAAAACACAAAAAGTTACTAACACGAAAACGTTTACGTTAAGAATTTCGTAAACAGAAAAACGATGTTAACATAAAATTTACATAATTTTAATCTCGAGAAGTAAGAATACAAAACAAACAAACCTAATCAGATTTAAATTAATTCACATTGTATGAAAACAATTTTAAACAGTTTATTACTGGCACTGTTTTTTGCTCCAGCCTTGGTATTGGCGCAACAGACGGTCACAGGAAAAGTTTCCGAAGAAACATCAAATTTACCCATACCTGGTGTAAATATTATTGTTAAAGGAACAACAACTGGAACGGCTACAGATTTCGATGGAAATTATACGCTTTCAGTTAGTAATGGCGACATTTTAGAATTTTCCTACCTAGGGTATACTTCAAGAGATATAACCTATACTGGCCAAAGCACACTTAACATTAAACTAGCAGAAAATGCTGCCGAGTTAGACGAAGTGGTGGTTATTGGGTATGGTAGCGTTAAAAAGGAAGATTTAACCGGTGCTGTAGACATGGTAAATGCAGACGACTTTAACGAAGGTCCTGTGTTATCTCCACAGCAATTAATTAGCGGAAAAGTAGCTGGTGTATCTGTAACTTCTGGTGGAGGTGCTCCTGGAGAAGGCCAAAACATTATTATTAGAGGTCAGGGATCTTTATCTTTAGAGAGAACACCGCTTTATGTTATTGACGGATTTCCTATAGATAAAGGAAGTGTTGGTGGTTCTAGAAACCCGTTAAACTTTATTAATCCAAACGACATCGAAAGTATGGTAGTTTTAAAAGATGCCTCTGCAACAGCGATCTACGGATCTCGTGCGGCTAATGGTGTTATTTTAATCACGACTAAAAAAGGAAAAGATTCTGGATTTAAATTTAGTTTAAACAGTTCGGCTACCGTTTCAACACCTTTTAACCAAGTAGATGTTATGTCTGCAGACCAGTTTACAGCGTTAATTAACGAGACTGGAACAGCAGAAAATATTGCTTTATTAGGAAGTGACAACACCAATTGGCAAGATCAAATTTACACGAATGCCTATGGATCAGATCATTCTTTTAGTGCTTTAGGTAATGCTTTTGGCGTACCCGTAAGAGCATCTATAGGTTACACAGACCAAGATGGTATTCTTATAAACGACAATTTATCTAGAACGACAGGATCTTTAAATCTTAAACCAAGTTTATTGGACGATCACTTAAAATTAGATTTAAATGTTCGTGGCATGTATACCGAAAACACATTCGCAAATAGAGATGCCATTGGCGCTGCAATCGATTTCGATCCTACAAAACCAGTTTACGATGAAAACTCTAAATATGGCGGTTACTATTCTTGGATAGATCCTAATACAGGAAACAAACCAAGTTTAGCCCCTACAAACCCTATAGCTTTAATTGACTTGGTAGACGATACGTCTGAAGTACGACGTTTAGTGGGAAATGCTAAAGTAGATTACAACTTACACTTTTTTGAAGATTTAACCGCTACAGTAAACATTGGTATAGACAAACAGAATAGTCATGGAAGAAAAGTAACCTCAGACTTAATTCCTACAGCAGACGAAACTTGGAACGGTTCTAGAACAAGTTTTACGCAAGAGGCTACAAATAAATTATTCGATGCTTACCTAACTTACGCAAAGGATTTCGAAGACATTCATAACTTTACAGCCGTATTGGGTTACTCATATCAGTCTTTTGAATTTGAAAACACAAGTTATAATAGTGAAAATGAAGAAGACGGATTAGAATTCGAATTTTTAGACAGCTCTAAAAGTGTATTACTTTCTTACTTTGGACGTGTAAATTACAGCTATAACGAGAAATATCTGCTTACCGCAAGTTTAAGAGCCGATGCATCTTCAAAATTAAATCCATACGATCGTTGGGGATACTTCCCTTCTGTTGCCGCGGCTTGGAATATTCATAAAGAATCATTCTTAGAAGATTCTGCCTTTAATGAATTAAAGCTAAGAGTAGGTTACGGAGAAGTTGGAAACGTAAATGGTTTAAATGATTACCAATTCTTAACGCGTTACGATGGTAGTACAGCAACAGCTGGATATCAGTTTGGAAACAGTTATTACCAAACCTACAGACCTTCACCAATAAACGAGGATTTACGTTGGGAAGTTGGGCAAACTTTCAATATTGGAATAGACTATGCATTCTTAGACCGAAGAATTTCTGGATCTGTAAACGTGTATTCTAAGAAAACTAAAGATTTAATTAGTAACTCCTTTATCGACCCTTTTACAAACTTCGGAAACCAAATTGAAGCAAACATTGGTGACATGGAAAATAAGGGTATCGAGTTTAACTTAAACCTTATTCCTGTAAGAACAGACGATTTCGAATGGAGTTTAAACTATAACATTGCTTTAAACGACAATGAAATCACAAACTTACCAGATCAGCAATTTGTTGGTGGTATTACAGGAGGAACAGGAAACACGGTACAAACTCATATTAAAGGAGAAGCTCCTTTTAGCTTCTTAGTATTCGAACAAGTGTACGATAGTAACGGAAAACCAATCGAAGGTGCTTACGTAGACAGAAATAACGACAACGTTATTAACGAAGAAGACAAATACATTAATCACGATCCGTATGCAGATATTACTATGGGATTAAGCACCAATTTAAGTTATAAAAAATGGGACTTTGCCGTGGTGACTCGCGCCAATATTGGGAATTATATTTACGACAATGTCGCGTCTCGTGCTGGAACCTTAAATAGAGCTACCGAAAACGGTATATTAACCAATCTGCATACAGATTACTACGAAACTGGATTCCAAAAATTTACAGACAACGGGTTGTTAAGTGATCATTATATTAAAGATGCGTCATTCTTTAAAATAGACAATATCACTTTAGGTTACACTTTAGATAACGCCTTTAACGATGCAACATTCCGTTTTTACGGATCTGTTCAAAACGTTTTAATCGCAACAGATTACGATGGTTTAGACCCTGAAGTTTATGGTGGAATAGACAACAACTTCTATCCAAGACCAAGAACATATGTATTAGGTGTAAATATTGACTTTTAATAAAAAAATTCATGAGAAATATATTAAATAAATTAACATTAGGTTTGGCGCTAACGCTCGCTGTAGTGTCATGTCACGACGATTTATACCAATTACCTACCGATCCAGATAGTTTTACAGAACAGGATGTTTTTGCCAACATAGACGAAGCAAAAAGTGCCTTGGCGAAACTATATGCTAGTTTAGCATTAACAGGACAAGAAGGACCTGCTGGTCAAGGCGATATTTCGGGTATAGACGAAGGAGCTTCGCAATATACCAGATTACTTTTCTATCTAAACGAATTAACCACAGATCACTCTGTAGTTGGATGGGGAGATGCTGGAGTACCAGATTTACACAACCTAACTTGGTCTTCTAGTAACGATTTTACAGAAGCGATGTATTACCGTTTAGGACAAGAAGTTTCTTTCTGTAACTCGTTTATTAGTAATGCATCAAATTTAGAAGATTCTGAAGCCCAAACTTTTATTGCTGAAGCGCGTTTTTTAAGAGCTTTTGCTTACTATAATCTTATAGACTTATATGCAAATGTTCCGTTAACAACAGAAGTATCAACGGAATTACCAACACAAAGTGGAAGAACAGAATTATTCACTTTTGTAGAATCTGAACTTTTAGAAATTCAGGATCTATTAGCAGATAGTAACGAATATGGGCGTGTAGATAAAGTTGCCGCTTGGGCCTTATTATCGCGTTTGTATTTAAATGCCGAATCTTGGATTGGAGAAGACAAATACGCGAGCTGTATTACGTATTCTAACAATGTAATAAACTCTTCATACAGTTTAAATACTACAGATCTTAACGGAAATGGTTCTGCTTACGATGAATTATTCGCAGCAGACAATAATCGTAATGGTTCTCAAAACGAATTCATTTTTACAGCAAATTTCGATGGTGTACAATCTACAACTTACGGCGGAACAACATTCTTAATTCACGCTTCTATTGGTGGTAGTATGGATCCGCTTGCTTCTGGAGTAAACGGAGGTTGGGCAGGACTTAGAACTACAAAAGCTTTAGTTAGTAAATTTGATAGCGCTATAACAGGTCGCGATGGCGATGGAAATCCAACAGCTTGGGCAGATAATCGTGCGATGTTTTACACCGACGGACAAGAATACGAAATCACAACCATTGCAAATACCTTTACAGATGGTTATGCTGTAACTAAATTTAGCAACGTTAATGGAGACGGAAGCCAAGCTAACGATACCTCTGGAGAATTTGCAGATACAGATATTCCTTTAATTCGATTAGCAGAAATTTATTTAAACTATGCCGAAGCTACTGTTCGTGGCGGTGGTGGAGATTTAAATACTGCAGTAAGTTTAATCAATCAATTAAGAGCACGTGCTTATGGTAACAACTCTGGAAATATCTCTATTTCTGACATGTCTTTAAACTTAATTTTAAACGAACGCTCTAGAGAATTGTACTGGGAAGGTTTAAGAAGAACAGATTTGGTTCGTTTTAATCTATTTACAACGAATACGTATGTATGGCCTTTTAAAGGCGGATCTAGTGCTGGTAACGGTGTAGAGTCTTACAGAGACATTTTCCCTTTACCAACTAACGTGATTTCTATAAATCCGAACTTAGAACAAAATCAAGGTTACTAATACTAAAACAATCTAATATGAAAAATATAGTTTCAAAAATATTGAGTATAATGTTGGTTGCTTTAGCATTATACAGTTGTACCACAGACGATGCAGATACCGTACTAAACGAAACGGCCACGACAGCATTATCTGCCTCAGCTAGCGACGTTGTGCTTTTAAAAGAAAACGAAGGTGCAACAGCTTTAACCTTAAACTGGACAGAACCGAACTACGGTTATAATGCCATTCCAAAATACAGTGTGTATTTTGATGTTGCTGGGAATAATTTTCAGAACGCAGTAATCAAAGATGCAGGAAATACTTTAGAGTATGCTGTCGTTACTGAAAATTTAAATACCATTCTACAAACACTAGAAATAGAACCAAATACGCCAACCGCTTTAGATGTTAAAGTGGTGAGCACAGTTGGTACTAGTCAAGTTGCTGCGGTTTCTAATATCGAAGCGCTTACGGTTACCGGCTATGCTAATGTTTTAGACTTATCGACAAACTGGGGTCTTGTAGGAGATGCTACAGTTAACGGTTGGGATGGTCCAGATATGCCTTTCTATCAAACCAGCGAAGCTAATGTTTATGTAGCTTACGTAACCCTTAAAACAGGTGAGCTTAAGATTAGACAAGACAACAGCTGGGATGTAAATTACGGAGACACTGGAGCCGATGGGACTTTAGAAGCTGGAGGCGACAACATAAAAGTAGACGCTGGAACGTATAAAGTAACCTTTAATCAAGGTACCTTAACTTATGCTATCGAAGCATATACTTGGGGACTTGTTGGAGATGCAACACCTAATGGTTGGGATGGTCCAGACACACCTTTAACTTACGACCCAACTTCGGACCAATGGCGTGCTATTGTAGCACTTACTGCTGGTGAAATGAAATTCCGAAGAAATAACGACTGGGCGTTTAACTATGGAGATACAGGAAACGATGGGTCTTTAGAAGATGGAGCCGATAATATTCCTGTTACGGCTGGAAATTATTTAGTGACTTTAAACCTAAACGACCTAACCTATACTCTAGAACCTATTGAAAAACTTTGGGGACTAGTTGGAGACGCTACGCCTAACGGCTGGGATGGTCCAGATACTTTATTAAGTATGGATTATGCACAAGAGGGTGTTTGGTATATAAATGGTGTTTCGCTAACAACTGGCGAAATGAAATTTAGAGCGAACAATGACTGGGGTATTAACTATGGTGACGATGGAAACGATGGAAACCTTGAAGATGGTGGCGCAAATATTCCGATTACTGCTGGTAATTATAATATTGTTTTAGACCTATCAGACGACAGCAACCCAATGTACACAATTTCAGCAAACTAATTTATAAACACATGGCTGTGACGTAATAATCACAGCCATTTTTGTTTTTAATCAATAGCAACATTATGAAAACAAACTTACTTTCTTTCTTATTTATAATAACATCTTGGTTGGGTTTTGCTCAGATTACCACGAGTCCGAGTGCCTTTAACACCACCGATGCAGTCACCATAACAGTAGACATTACATCTGCAACCGGTTGTAATTCGCTCAGCAATCCTTCTAAAGTGTATATGCATTCTGGAATAGGAAGCGACTCCAATCCATGGAAATATAATGTAGTTGGTAATTGGGGTAAAGACGATGGTATTGGAGAAATGACCAATAACGGAAACGGCATTTGGAGCATTACTATTACACCAAAAACTTATTTCAGCTTAACCAATGCTCAAGCATCTTCCGCTTCAAAAATGGGAATGGTGTTTAGAAACCCGGAAGGCAATCAGGAGCTAAAAGCTTCAGGATGCAACGACTTCAGCATTAACGTGGGAACATTTCAAGTCACATTAAATAGTCCTTCAGAAAACAGCACGACTATTGTAAATTCTGGCGGTAACCTCAGCATTACAGCTTCAAATACCAACGGAAATGCAAATTATAGCTTGGCTAGCAATGGTTCTACCATTAATACAAGTACTAATACATCTGCGTATTCATATACACATTCTAATATTACAACAAATCAGAATTATACGTTAACCGTAACGCAAGGCACAGAAACAGTTTCAAAATCGTTTTCGGTTTTAATTAATCCGGGAACTATTGCGCAAGCGATGCCTAGCGGATTGGAAAACGGAATTAATTATAATGCCAGCGATGCTTCAAAAGCAACACTTGTTTTAGATGCACCCTTGAAAGATTTCGTTTACGTGGTTGGAAGCTTCAATAACTGGCAACCATCGTCGGCTTACGCCATGAAAAAAGACCCGAGTTCTGGAAAATTTTGGTTGGAGTTGACGGGATTAACATCTCAAAAGATTGAAACCTATCAATATTGGGTGATAGACGAAACACCTATTGCCAATTCACCTATTATGGTAAAAACTGCCGACCCATTTTCAACTTTAGTCTTATCACCTTTCGATGATTCTGGAATTTCTTCAGAAACCTATCCGAATTTACCACAATATCCAGCAGGCCAAGAACGCGAAGTTACCGTATTACAAACTGGTAAAAGTGATTATAATTGGACAGTACCGAATTTCGAAAAACCTAAAAAAGAAGATTTAGTGATTTACGAAGTTTTAATTCGTGATTTCGATAAAGACAGAAACATTCAAGACTTGATTGACCGTATCGATTATTTTAAAGGATTGAATGTAAATGCGATTCAGCTGATGCCAATTATGGAATTTGAAGGCAACGAAAGTTGGGGTTACAACACCGCTTTTCATATGGCTTTAGATAAGTTTTATGGCACCGAAGACAAGGTTAAAGAGTTTGTCGATATCTGTCATGAAAACGGAATTGCAGTGATTCTGGATGTCGCTTTAAACCACGCTTACGGAAGAAATCCTATGGTGCGTATGTGGATGAAAGATGCCGATGGCGACGGCTGGGGAGACCCAAGTGCAGAAAATCCATATTTTAACGAAGAAGCAAAACACAGTTACAGTGTGGGTTCCGATTTTAATCACCAACAAGACCGTACACAATATTATGTAGAGCGTGTGGTAAATCATTGGGTAACCGAATTCAATATCGATGGATTCCGTTGGGATTTAACCAAAGGATTTACGCAGAATTGCTCTTCTAGCGACGACAATTGCACAAACAGTTATCAGCAAGACCGTGTAGACATTTTAAAACAATATGCCGATTATTCTTGGAGTTTAGACGCTTCACATTACGTAATTTTCGAACATTTAGGTCAGGATAACGAAGAACAACAATGGGCAAATTATAAAGATGAAGACGGCAAAGGCATTATGATGTGGGGAAAAATGACAGACTCTTACAACCAATTAACAATGGGTTATGCGTCCGATTCTAACTTTAACCGCATGGGCCACGAAGCACACGGATTCGATTCTAAACGTCTTGTGGGGTATGCAGAAAGTCACGACGAAGAGCGCCTTATGTATAAGAATTTACAATACGGTGCGTCTAGCGGGTCTTATAATGTAAAAGATTTAAATACGTCTTTACAGCGTATGGAAGCTTTGGGAGCTATTACCCTTACTATTCCTGGACCAAAAATGATTTGGCACTTTGGCGAATTAGGGATGAATAACTCTATTTTCACCTGCACCGACGGTACGGTGTCTTCAGACGATTCGTGTAAATTATCTACAAAACCTCAACCACAATGGGACGATAATTGGTTAGGAAATACCGCTAGGAAATCAGTTTACGATACGTGGTCGCATTTAAATGCTCTAAAAATTAACGAAGCTGTTTTTGAAGGCGATTACACCATCACTTCTGGAGATTTAACACCAAGAATCCGTGTTTGGAATTCCGATTTGCCAGCTACAGAATTAACAGATGTTGTTATCATCTCTAATTTTGATACGACCTCTAAAACTGTAGACCCAAATTTCCCAACTAACGGCACTTGGTACGATTTAATGGACGACACAGGAAGCACCTCAATTTCTGCTACTAACGCGATTACTTTACAACCGGGAACATTTAAGATTTACGGAAATAATCTTCCTAAAACTTTAAGTATCGGTGATGTTGAAGCAACACAATCTTTTGCTATTTATCCAAATCCTGCTCAGAATAATTTCAAGATAAGTAAAACGGTTTCTGAAGTCACGATTTACGACATTACAGGAAAAATAATGACGCGTTTTAAGGGGCAGTTTAATGACGATTATACCTTCGATATTTCAAACTTACCTGCTAGTTTATATCTTGTAAACATTTCAGACCATTTAGGTACCACGCAAACCGTGAAGCTTGTAAAGTACTAAAAGAATAATCTTTATATACAATCAGCGCCTAACACAAATCAGATGTTAGGCGTTTTTTCATGTCTTAATTTTAATAGGTTCCTACATGGCGTATTAGCATAACATTAGCAGTTAATCGGAACGTTTAAAAAAATTATTATGTAATTTTGAGTGACAATATTTTGGCTTATGAAACTTATTTTAAAAGATTACATCCTTCCATTAAAACACACCTTCACAATATCTAGAGAATCTATTGATGTGCAACCGAGTTTAATCGTCGTTTTAGAGGATGGTGGTCTTTCAGGTTATGGTGAAGCGACTTCAAATCCGTATTATAACATTACCGTTCCTATAATGATGGAAACGTTGACTAATGTGAAAGAAATTATTGAAGCAACTACTAACGAAACACCTGAAATCTTTTGGGCTAAAATGTATCCGCTTTTAAAACATAATATGTTTGCGTTATGTGCATTAGACCTTGCACATAACGATTTATATGCACGAAAACAAAATAAAAAATTATACGAACTTTGGGGTTACGATATTTCGGATAATCCCATTACAGATTATACTATTGGCATTGATACCGTTGAAAAAATGGTAGCAAAAATGAAAGAACTCCCTTGGCCTATTTACAAGATTAAATTAGGTACAAATGAAGATATTAAAATAGTTACTGAATTACGAAAACACACCGATGCCATTTTCAGAATTGATGCGAATTGCGGATGGGGCGTCGATGAAGCTCTTGAAAATGCCATCGCACTAAAAGCTCTTGGTGTAGAATTTTTAGAACAACCTTTAAAAGCCGATAATTGGGACGGCCATAAAAAACTTTTTCAAGATTCTGTACTTCCAATAGTGGCAGACGAAAGTTGTCAAGTAAGAGAAGACATTGCAAAATGCCATAACCATTTCCATGGCGTTAATGTGAAACTTGTAAAATGTGGCGGATTAACACCTGCTAGAACCATGCTTTTAGAAGCTAAAGATTTGGGCATGAAAACCATGGTAGGCTGCATGACGGAATCTTCGGTAGGTATTTCGGCAGTAGCACAACTTTTACCCCTACTCGATTTTGTCGATATGGATGGCGCTATGTTATTAGCGAAAGATATTGCTACAGGTATAACCATTAAAAATGGTGTAACACATTATAGCGCTTTAAACGGAACTGGAGTAACCTTACTATAATGGACGTTACAAAAGCACCAAATTCCGAAATTGTCTTAGACACTAAAAGCATGTCTTATTTTGGAGGTACATCGTATTTAGGATTAGCTACATTACCTGCCTTCCAAGAAGCTGTAATAAACGGTATAAAAAAATGGGGAACCGCTTACGGAAGCTCGAGACATGCAAATGTAAAGTTGGATGTTTACAAGGATGCAGAAGCACTTTTAGCATCACAATTACACACTGAAGCTTGTGTTACCGTATCGTCAGGAATGCTAGCAGGAAAATTAGTGGTGGATTATTTATCGCACTCTAATAC